>NZ_JBEPQV010000006.1:0-267094 GCF_040548035.1 Bradyrhizobium sp. LB8.2
AGCCGGAAAAGCCACTTGGCGCGGCCGATCAGTCGAGGTCGCATCGACCAGTCCAATGGCGCCATCAGGGTAACATTCGCTGATGCGGCAATACGGGGGGTCAATATTGCAGGCCGAATGACACCGTAGCCCTAGCATAGCCTTCTCTCCAGCAACTGAATCTGATCGGTTACGTTGCTTGGAAGCGCGTGCAGCGTGTCGATTGCGGCACGGTGGTGCCCTGCTGCAGGGTGAAGCCGGCCGCTGGGCATGGCTTCACGGAGTGGCACCAAGAAAGCGATGAACGTAACAGATTGAGCGAAAGAGCTAACAATCGGCGGCCCGTTGTAATTATTGATCTCGGTTAGCTTCAAACTGATCGGCATAGCCCCACCTCGTGGCGGCGGCGCCTCTCTCCGAAATCAATTGAATTTCCCAGGGCCCGTATATGGTTGCAGGCATGGAAACGACGCGCACTCTCTTGCCGGCCCCAGGTCGGGTACAAGCGAGACTACGAATGCGGGCTCCGTCGTCCTGAGCCATTGCGACGATTGCCTTTCGGATTTGGAATGGCGTTTCGCAGATGACAGTGTCAGCCATCGTCCAAAAATAGGACGTCTTGACGTCTACCGATCCATCCGATTGCCAGCGGAGCCAAACGGCCCCTGCAACCGCAAAGGCGAAGCCAATGTCGAGGAGGCGCATGAGACCTACGTACCAGCCCGGCGCGGCTCCGGCCGCGGGAATCCGGTCAAGATCTATATTACAGGACAGACCTGCTGTGCGCCAGAGCCGGAACCAAAGATCTGGAGGTGATGTGGTGATTGGTACGCGGCTTGAAGCCGCGCATTGCCGCCGTGGCACTCAGTGACCGTTGGCTGACACAGGCCAACCATCTAAACCATCATCGACCCGATTCCTGTGACGGACTCGATGGAAAATGATCGGCTGCCTCAAGCCAGAAAAGCCGGGCCGTCGGAATCCAATTAGGAGCTTTCACCGAATTTGCGGCCGGCATGCGCAGAGGCAACTGCCATTAACCTGCACCGGTGGGCAACTCTGGCAGCGACATGCATTGATGCGCACTGCCGGAGATGGGTCCGCGCAGTCCTAGGTTACGCTAACCAGTTTCAGAAGGTGAACAGAACGGATGTGTACCAGGAATAGCGATCAGTTTGCTCCGTGTTCTCGACTCCTCGCCTGACATAACCGAGCAGATGAAAGTTCTTGCTGAGATCATAGCGCCAACCTACGCCGACATCCGATGAAGCAGGGGTGCCTTGGGAGTCGGCAGTCCGATGAAAGAGCTCAGCGCCGATCTGAAGCCTGGGCATCAGCTGATACGTCAGAACGGCACCTGCCAAACAGAAATCCGCCGTGCGGATTGCACTGAATGTGCATCCACCGCCTCCGAAGGCGGACCATCCTGACTTCCAGTCCTTTTCTACCCAGACCGGCAGAAGCACCGAGGTATGGTTGTCGCCGATCGTGTTCGAACCACTGGGAAGAAAAACGCGAGGAAAAAAGGCGACGTCCAGACCGAAAGTGTCTTGATGCAGAAAGCGGTATTTTGCGGCAAGCTCTATGTTGCTTAACCCGAAATTGGTGCCGCCGGCCGAAGATTGACTAAAGCCCGCGGGCAAGGTCGCTGTGAGCTGGAGATCAGGCGCTGCACCGTAGTTGAAATCTATGCCGGTCTCGCCATCCGTGCCGTCGCGCGTACTCGTTCCGTTGTTGAAGGTGTAGATCTCGAACTGATGATAAGGAGTCGGCTCGGGATCATCGGACACGAAGGGAGGACCAGCGATCGCTGGCCGCGCCAAAACGACGACCAGCACTGTAGCGCCCAACCAGCTCAACAGAACCCGCATTGAACTGCCTCCTCCGCTCAGCAATGCGAGGACTCCATCTGAGAGTCACCGCGGCTGCGCAGCTACCTCGGATCCGGGATGCCGTCCCGGCCGCTGCGGCAAGACCAGAATAAGCACAACGATTGCGGCGAGGATCACCGCAGACGCCAAAGGACGGCTCAGCGCCAGGCCGCCATGGCTCGTCGGCTTGTCAAGAAAGTCTCCGACCGTCGCACCGAGCGGTCGCGTCAATATGAAGGCGGCCCAGAACAGGAACACGCGCGAGATTGCAGTCCAATAATACAGAGCCGCCAGCAGGACCAGTCCCGCACAAAACAGGAGCGCGCCTCCGTCATAGCCCAAACCGGTGCTGTCCGCGGTCCAATCTCCGAGCGCGGTCCCGAGGGTCTGCGAGAACGTGATCGTCACCCAGTAGAAGATTTCCACTTTCGGCGTTGCAACCGTCTGAACATTGATCGAGCCGAGAGTGAAGTACCAAATCGCGAGCGAGCACAAGACGCACGCTAACAGGATCGACGAACCTCCGGTGTAGCCAATGCCCAGTGAGCGATCGAAAAAATCGGCCATGGCCGTGCCCACTGTCGTGGAGGCCACGATGGCCAGCCAGTAAATCCAGGCATTGAACCTTGTTGTCGAAATTTGAGCGAGCACTGCCGCAACAAACACCGCAAGAAATATCCAAGTACCGATCAGATAACCCCCATTGTGAGCATTTTGGTCAGCATGCAGCCAGGTCATTGTCACCGCATCGCCGCCCGTTTCGCCGAGCGTCGTGGCAAGGATCTTGATCACCCAGAAGCCGAGTGTCACCTCGGGGACTTTGCTTAGGATCTCGTCGTCGTTTTGCATTGTGCCTCTCGCAAACATTCACGCAGTTTGAGTTTCACCAGTGTAGAGCGGCAACCTCTCGCGCGTACAACGCAGGACGCACGAGAAGGTCGCTTGGTAAGCTAAACATTCTCGTCACATCGCCGTTGGTAAGCGCGGCACCCGCGCGTTGGAGACATCGTTGCTCCATGGCGCAGATTCATGAAGCGCATAATTGCCGTTAGCCCGCCTCATGATTTTCCGATCGAGTCCATAACGGACAGCAGGTCGGTGATCGTCTGCTTGCATTGGGCGGGATCTAGCGTCGCTGCGCGCAGCGCTTCGAGCGTGCGATCGATTGCCTTGTCGACGATGTGCCACTCGACGGCGGCGCGCGGCTTCAATGCAGCTTCCGCATCGTCCCACTGCGTCTCGAGATCCTTGATCCGGTTCTTGGCGCCAACGAGGTCACCCTTGTCGATAAAGGCAGAAACATCGATGACGATGGTGCGGAACGGTGAGAGGTCACCGAGATGCGCGGACACTCCGGCCTCGGCGCGCGTTAGGAACGAGATGGGCCCGCGTGCATGCATCGGCTCGCCAATGGCCCATGTCAGCAGGCCGATCGCCGCTGCCAGAAGAACTCTTTTCATGAAACATCTCCTCATGGTTTCCCCACGCAGGATCCACGCAGGCTCTCGGGTGGAAGCTCAAAGGTTTTTCGGATCACTCCGCCGGATCGGCGCCTTCGCTGCGGTCACCTTCGAAGGTCACCCAGGCGACTAGAGCAATAATCACAGTCAGGAACGCGAGGCTGGTGTGAATCGTGCCGAGACCCACCCCGCCGTAGTGTCGTGATTGCGACAGCAAATCGCCGAGCGAAGCGCCAAGGGGGCGCGTCAGAATGTAGGCGAGCCAGAAGGTGAGGACCGGATTGACACCGAGCGAGTAGAAAATGCTAATGAACGCGATTAGCACGCCGAACGCGAGAACGCCGAGCTGGAAACCGAGCCCGAGCGCTTCCGTGGCGAGGTCTCCCGCCGCCGTCCCCAGCGCAAAGGTGAAGAGAATAGCGGCCCAGTAAAACAGCTCGCGTCGCGTCGTGACAATCGTGCGGATCGAGAGCGAGCGTTCGACGCCGTACCAGATCGCGAAGGTTGCAGCGAGCGCGCAGGCGAACGCCGCCGTGCTCACGTAAAGGCTGATCTCGAGCTTGTCGCTTATGAAGTCGGTGATCTGGGTTCCGACAATGCTGACCAGAACCACCGTCAGCCAATAAATCCACGGAATGTAGCAACGCGCGCGCAGCTGCTGGATCAGCGCACCGATTAGGAGACCGGCCATGCACGCCATGGTCAGGGTTGACCCGAGACCGACATGCAAGGCGAGATAGTCGGCGCCGGTCTCGCCGACGGTGGTCGAGAGGATTTTGATGGTCCAGAAGATCAGCGTGACCTCCGGAACCTTGTTCAGCATCGGAGATGGACGCAATTCCCAGGTCGTGGACATGTGGGTCTCCCCGAAACGAGTCACCCCCAGGCGACGCCAGAGATTGGCCATGGCCGACTTAGGTGCGCCTTAGGGCCAGGGTTGTCCTGCGGCGCCGAGACCCACTTTTCTGTCAAAGCATTGTGAAGCGCGACACCTCCCTAAGTCTGCGCTAAGTCTGGAGCACAAGAATTCGGCAAGTCCGGCTCTGGCCTCCCGGATGAGGGAAAGGTGATGCGAGTTCTGCTGATCGAGGACGACAGGATGATCGGCACGGCCATGCAGCAGGCGCTCAAGGATGCAGCCTATGCCGTCGACTGGATCACTGATGGTGAGACCGCGATCCACGCAGCGGAGAACGAAGCTTACGGGTTGGCCCTGCTCGATCTTGGGCTGCCGAAGGCAGACGGCCGCAAGGTGCTTCGGCGCCTGCGCACGCTGGGCCGGAAGCTCCCCGTGATCATCGTCACCGCGCGGGACGGCGTCGATGACCGGATCGACGGACTCGATCTCGGCGCAGACGACTATCTGGTGAAACCATTTGAGATTCGCGAACTGCTGGCGCGCATGCGCGCCGTGCTCCGCCGCGAGGGCGGAGGCTCCCCGCCGCTTTTGAGCAATGGCAAGCTCAGTCTCGACCCGGCGACGCGGGAGGCGTCCTTTTTCGGCGAGAGCGCACTGCTCACCGCGCGCGAATATTCTCTGCTGCAGGCGCTGCTTGCGCGGCCGGGCACGGTTCTGTCGCGCAGCGAGCTCGAACGGCAGATTTACGGCTGGAATGAAGAGGTCGAGAGCAATGCCATTGAATATCTGATCCACACCATCCGCAAGAAGCTCGGAGTCACAGCGATCCGTAACTTGCGCGGTGTAGGGTGGATGGTGGACCAATCATCATGATCGAGTCGTTGCGCGGACGTCTCTACGTCGGGTTGACCGCAATCATCCTGCTGACCGGCGCAATCGGCAGCATGTTCGCCTACCGGTGGGCGTTCGGCGAGGCCATCGAGCTGCAGGACTCGATCCTGATCCAGCTCGCGAGCCTGGCGCAAAATACCAGTTTCAGCGGCGGCCAGCCTCTTCACGGCGTCGAGGAAGACACTGAGGTCTGGCTCATCGAGTTGGGAAAGATGCCGCGGGTCTCGGCAGACGATCGCCAGCTCTTCACCCTGCAGGATGGTCTGCAGGTCGCAACGTGGAAAAACCAACCAGTTCGGGTGCTGCTACGAACACGACCCGACGGCAGCCGGTTTGCCGTGGCACAGCCGACCGCTATTCGAGAGGAAACCGCGCGCGATGTAGCGTTTCGCACGCTGCTTCCGATCGCGGCGCTCATTCCCTGCCTGATGGTGGTCACGGCGCTTGTCATTGCGTACTCGCTGCGCCCGATGGTCCGGCTGGCCGGTGATCTCGATGCAAGACGCGCCGATGACATGACCGCGCTGCCGCTTTCGGGGACGCCCAGCGAGCTGCATCCACTCATCACCTCGATCAATGGCCTGCTTAAGCGAATGCGGCTCTTGATGGATCAGCACCAGCGCTTCGTTGCCGATGCCGCTCACGAGCTGCGCACACCGATCACTGCGCTGAGCCTGCAGGCGGAAAACCTTGAGTCGGTCGCGCTCCCCAAGCGGGCGCGGGAGCGCGTTGCCGCGCTCAGGCAGGGTATGCACCGCACCAAGCATCTTCTTGAGCAATTGCTCGCGCTGGCGCGGCATGAAGCGGCTCCGACCGGCCTTGCCGAAAAGCCGCTGGCCGCGCTCGACCATGTGGCGAAAGAGGTCGTGGCCGATCTGTTGCCCGAGGCAGTCGATCGGGGCATCGATCTCGGCTTCGCGTTTGTCGAACCTCTCACGGTGCACAGCGAGCCGGCGATGCTCGCGGCGATCATCCGGAATTTGCTCGAGAACGCGCTTCGCTTCACGCCCCGGGGCGGGACGATCGATATCGGAGTTTATCGAGAAGATAGCACGGCGATCCTGCAGGTTGAGGATACCGGCCCCGGCATCGCATCGGCTGATATGGATCAGATTTTCGAGCCGTTCTTCCGCGGTTCGCGCCCGGAGGGCGAAGGCACGGGACTTGGTTTGTCCATCGTGAAGCGCATTGTCGACAGTCTGGGTGGCAGAATTGCGCTGGAGAATGTCACGGGCATCGGCCGGTCGGGGCTCCGTGCCACGGTTCGGCTGCCGATTTCTGGCAATCCGGATTCATTGCCCAGTAAAGGCGCGGGCGAGTAGAGAAGCCCAGGGGCGCTGGAACGGGCGTGCTGCTAAGTCGCAGCTAATTCTCATCGGAGAAATGATCTCGCTCAATCCAAGAGGCGAAGGAGGATGATAGAAAGATAACCAACGAGCTTGGGCATCTTCAAAATCGCAATCCGCAAGGGGTGGCAACAGGAGGTCAACCATGAACAGAATGAGCGCCCTTACCATCGCCGCCGCTATGGCGAGCCTTGTTGGATTTGCGCCCGCGTCGCTCTTTGCGCAGGCAAGCAGCGCCGAAAAGCCCGTGGCCACGGAAAAGAACCCGCCTGGCGACATCCCGGACAATCAGGTCTTCATCGACTACCGCTCGCCGCTCGGCTTCAAAATCAAGGTCCCGGAAGGATGGGCTCGTCGCGAGACCTCGGACGGTGTCACCTTCAGAGACAAATACAACACGATTGCGTTGGACGTGTCGCAACGTGCCGATGCCATAAGCGTGGCCAACGCCAAACAACAGGAGATCGCCGACCTTGAAAAGACTGGCAGGGCGGTTCGTATGACAGGGGTCAAATCCGTCAAGCTCCCTTCCGGACCTGCCATTGTCGTCAGCTACAGCTCGAATTCCGAACCGAACCCGGTGACCGAGAAAGCGATCCGCGAGGAGAACGACCGCTATTTCTTCTGGCAGAATGGCAAGCTGGTCACGTTGACCATGTCGGCGCCCTTGGGAGCGGACAATGCCGATCAATGGGATCTGATGGCGAAGAGTTTCAGGTGGCAATGACATGGCCGTCGTTGAGGCTTTCGATATCTACAGGTTCTTTCACACGCGAGAATCCGAAACGCTTGCGCTTCGTGGCGTCTGCCTGCGGCTCGACGAGGGCGAACTGGTCGCGCTGGTGGGCCCGTCCGGCAGCGGCAAGTCGACGCTGCTTGCCTGCCTGTCGGGTCTGGATGAACCCGATGGGGGGTATGTCGAATTACTCGGGGAGCGCCTGACCCGCCGGTCGGAAGCCGAGCGCGCACGCCGCCGCGGCGCGAACATCGGCATCCTGATGCAATCCAGGAATCTGTTTCCCTCGCTTTCCGTAATGGACAACATCAAGCTGGCGATGCTCATCGCCGGCAAGATCAGCGATGAGCGGGCAAAGAACCTGTTGGCGGGTGTCGGGCTCGGAGAGCGCGCGGCGGCTCGGCCCGGTCAGCTGTCGGGAGGCGAATTGGCGCGGGCGGGTCTTGCCGTCGCCCTGGCTGCGGCTCCTCGTATCCTTCTCGCGGATGAGCCGACCGGAGAGGTCGATGCCGTCACGGAGCGGTCCATCCTCGATATACTGAACGAGCAATGCCGGGCCGGAGTTGCCGTCCTCGTGGCAACCCATAGTCAGGCGCTTGCCGCGCGCGCCGATCGGATTATTCATCTTCGCGACGGGAGAATCGGCGATGCCTGACATCCTTGTCGAGGGCAGGGAGGTGACGCGCCGCTTCAGCCAGGGCGGCAGCGACATCTACGCCCTGCAGCCGGCATTGTTCGAGATCCGGGCCGGCGACCGAATAGCCCTGCTCGGCCGCTCTGGAAGCGGCAAATCGACATTGCTTCATCTGATCGCCGGGCTCGATACGCCGACCAGCGGTCTGCTGAGATGGCCCGCGTTCGGCCCGCATGATGCGCTTCGGCCGGGATTTGTCGGGATCGTGTTCCAGGCGCCAAGCCTGATCCCGACGTTGAACGTCGTCGAAAACATCGAGGTCCCGCTGCGAATAGCCGGAAATATCTCCTCGCCGCAGACCCGGGCACTGGCGGCGCTGGAGTCGCTTGGGCTGGCAGACATAGCCGACAAAGTCCCGGACGAGCTGTCGGGTGGCCAGGCGCAACGCGTCGCGCTCGCGCGGGCGATCGCGCTGAAGCCCCGGCTGATTCTGGCCGACGAGCCGACCGGCCAGCTCGATCAGTCGATCGCCCGGCAAACCGTCGATGCATTGCTCAACTCCCTTGAGGGGAGCGACGCCGCCCTTCTCGTTGCCACCCACGATCCCTCCGTGGCCAAGCGCATGAAGACCACATG
Source organism: Bradyrhizobium sp. LB8.2 (assembly GCF_040548035.1). Taxonomy (NCBI): domain Bacteria; kingdom Pseudomonadati; phylum Pseudomonadota; class Alphaproteobacteria; order Hyphomicrobiales; family Nitrobacteraceae; genus Bradyrhizobium; species Bradyrhizobium sp. LB8.2. The sequence goes on from NZ_JBEPQV010000006.1 coordinate 8,413, forward strand.
GCTCATGGATCACGGACGGCTCCAGCTCACGGCGATGGCGGAGAGCACATGATACGGCTTTGGCTCAAGGGCTTTTTCGCCGCACATTTTGGCCGCCTTGCCGCTGCTGTTGTCGGGCTCGCATTGCCTGTCGCGCTGCTGGGATCTCTGGGCGCATTTGTCGTCGCATCCTCCGAAAGCATGGCCCGACGCGCCGTGGCGAACCTGCCCGCGGACTGGCAGGTTCTTCTCGTCCCCGGAGCCGATGAGGCAACGGTGATCGACGCGATCGGCAATGCCGCTCGCTATGAAAACTTGCAGTCCGCAGGCTATGCGGACACGGAGGGATTTTCCGCTATCACGGGCGGGACGACGCAGACGACCGGACCGGGCAAGGTGCTCGGCCTGGAGACGGATTATCGTCAGCTCTTTCCCGGCCAGATTCAGCTCAACCTGGGATCATGGGACGGCGTGCTGATTGCCGCGCAAACGGCCGCCAATCTTCACGTCGCCCCCGGCGACACGGTGACGATCCGTCTTGTGGGCGGCAGCCCGGTCGACGTCAGGATTGCCGGTGTGGTGGCGCTGCCGAATGCCGACTCTATGTTCCAGGCGATCGGGGTGTCCAAGAACATTGCGCCCCAGGCTCCGCCAGACAACGTGCTTCTGATGCCAATGTCGGAGTGGCGGACCGTGTTCGCACAACAAGCATCTGCGCGGCCGGACACGGTCCGCACACAGATCCATGTTCGGCTCGATCATGCCGTCTTGCCGCCGGATCCGAGTGCGGCCTTCGTGCAGGCGCAGCGCGCGGCCAACAATTTCGAGGCACGCGTCGCAGGCAGCGCCGCGCTTGCCGACAATCTTGCCGCGCGGCTCGACGCGGTGCGCGCCGACTCGCTTTATATGCGCGTCCTGTTCCTCTTCCTTGGCATTCCCGGAGTCATTTTGGCGCTCCTGGTTACGCTCGCGGTCGCCTCATCCGGTTCGGAACGTCGCCGCCGGGAGCAGGCGCTGCTGCGGCTTCGCGGCGCGTCGCTTCTGCAACTGTTGCGTCTTGCCGCGATTGAGGCCGCTGCGGTTGCGGGACTCGGCACCGTGATCGGCCAGCTTCTCGCGGCTGTCGTGGCCGTGACCTGGTGGCGGTCGCAAAATCTCGGCCTGGTGATGCCTTGGCTCGTCCTTGTCGGCGCCGTCGGGCTTGGCTTCGGAATTGCGGCCTCGCTCGTTCCCGCCTGGATGGACGCGACGGGCACGTCGATCGCGGCTGCGCGCGCGGAGATGGATCGACCGGTGCCTTCGCTATGGCAGCGACTTTATCTGGACGTTGTCATTCTCGGTGCCGGCGGCGTCGTATTCTGGATGGTCGCAAGGACCGGTTATGAAATTGTTCTGGCCCCCGAGGGCATCGCCCAGACCTCGGTGCACTACGAAGCTTTCCTGGCGCCGCTGTGCTTCTGGATCGGTGGCGGCCTGTTGTGGCTCCGCCTGAGCCGATGGGCGCTGGGACGGGGCCAAGGCGTGGTCGCGGTGCTGCTTGCGCCGCTGTCGGCGGCTCTCGGGCCGATCATCGTGGCCTTGCTGTCGCGTCAGCAACGCCGGATGGCGAGGGGCGTTGCGCTGGTCGCGCTCGCATTCGCCTTTGCGACGGCAACGGCTATATTCAACAGCACGTACAACGCACAATCACGCGTGGACGCTGAACTCACGAACGGCGCCGATGTCACATTGACGGGAACCACGGCGCATCCCGCCAGCGAGCTTCTGGCGGAGCTGAGAGCAATTCCAGGCGTGGCTGCAGCGGAGCCGATGATGCATCGTTTTGCCTACGTCGGAGCGGATCTGCAAGATATGTTCGGGATCAATCCCACAACGATCGGCAAGCTGACCACGATTTCGAACGCCTATTTTGCCAATCATGATGCCGGCAAGTCTCTCTCGTCGTTAGCCGAGACACCGGATGGTGTTCTGGTCTCGCAGGAAACGGTGGACGACTTCCAGCTGCAGCCCGGCGACCGCCTGAACCTGCGGCTTCAGAACGCAAGCGACCATCAATATCATGTTGTTCCGTTCAAGTTCATCGGCGTCGTCCGCGAGTTTCCGACAGCTCCAAAGGACTCCTTCCTGGTAGCCAACGCGGACTACATCGCAAAACAGGCTGGCTCCGATGCCAGTGAGGTAGTTCTGTTGCGAACGTCGGGGGACGCAGAAGCCGTGGCGGCTGACGCGCGCAAGCTGGCAGCGAAACGCGGCGGCACCAAGGTTACGACGCTCGGTGAGACACAGGCGCTTATCAGCTCTAGTCTGACCGCGGTCGACCTGCGTGGCCTGACCGCGTTGGAGCTTGGCTTTGCAGTGTTGATGATCGCGGGCGTCACCGGCCTTGTCCTGGCGCTGGGGCTCTCGGAGCGTCGGCGCAGCTTCACCATTCTCTCAGCGCTCGGCGCTACGCCAAGACAACTCGGCGCGTTTCTCTGGAGCGAGGGGCTCATCATCGTGGTCGGGGGCGCGGTGATGGGCATCGCGGTCGGCTTCGGAATAGCGTACGCCCACGTCACTCTCCTGTCCGGCGTGTTTGATCCACCACCGGAGACGCTCACCGTGCCATGGTTATATGTGACGGTCGCTCTGGCTACGGCGCTCCTTTGCGGCTCAATTGCAATAGCCGGAACGCTCACCCTTTCGAAGAAGCCGGACCTTGAGGCGTTGCGCGGTGGCTAAGCGACATGTTCGATCAAGTTCTTGCGGCAGTTACGAACTGGATTATCGGTTCAATATCGGATCTGGGCTATTTCGGCCTGGTCATTCTGATGGCAGTCGAGTCTGCCTGCGTTCCTCTACCTTCTGAAATCATCATGCCGTTTGCCGGCTATCTCGTTTTCGCAGGTCGGTTCAGCCTGCTCGGCGCCGCGACCATGGGTGCGATCGGCTGCAATCTCGGTTCGACCTTGGCGTATCTTACTGCCGCCAAGGGTGGAAGGAAGGCGATCGAACGCTGGGGGAGTTTCATCTTGATTCGCCCCGCCGAACTGGCCTACGCCGAACGTTTCTTCGCGCGCTACGGAAGCATCGCGGTCTTCATCAGCCGCCTATTGCCGGTGATACGGACCTTCATTGCATTTCCTGCCGGGCTGGCGCGAATGCCGATGCTGAAATTTCAGGTTTATACGTTCCTCGGCTCATGGCCCTGGTGTTTTGCTCTCGCCTACATTGGATATTTACTAGGGGAACGGTGGCACAGTGACCCGACCTTCCGCAGGCTCTTTCATCAATTTGATGCCGTGATCCTGTTGGCTCTTGTCGTCGCCTGCGGGTGGTTCGTTTGGTTGCGGGGACGCCAGAGATTTAGGCGAGGCCAGTGATCCCGCGGTGCATCTCAAAAGGGCCGCCACAAAGGTGGCAGTCCCTGGCAAAGTCCGCTCAAAATGAAATGCCGCCAACCCCGGTGCTCGGGAAAATCCGAATCGACTTTTCTTGAGAATCAGACACTTCGGCTCCACTTATCGAGCACAAAAACATTGTCAGTCGCAGTTGATCTTGCCGCCAGGCACGACCCGACAGCGCTCAATAATCTTCTCAACTTCTGCTTCGGTCAAATACCCCTTTGCCTGCGCGATGCTTTCTACAGCCTTCTTAAAACCCGGGTGGTCGAACAATTCCCTCGACGCGGCGACAGGTCGCTGAGGAGCGAGGAGGTAAGAGAGAATTCCAAGGTTGGCGATCGTCGTCAGCAACACCAGAGTGACAACGAGTTTGATCCAATGTGGCATGTCAGTCTCCGACAATTGAATTCTACCGATACGCGCGGACAAATACCAGACGGTCGATGCTGCTGAACGCCGGTCGCCGCGGCGATTTGCGGCGCAGCCTTATGGCGCAGGCAAATCACCTGCCCAATACAGATCACCTGCCCAATAGAAGGCGTACCCGCGACGTCAATTGGATCTGTCCTCATTCCGCCGAAGTCGCGGTGATCATTTCTCAATTCGCCTCAACGCCGCCGTAGCGAGGTAGGTAGACCGGACGGTGTTGCGTATCGAAGCCGGGCTCTTAAATTCCCGACGATACGGTCGCTGCAATGCGGATAACAAACTCTCGTAGATTAACCCGCCATTAAATGGTGTCCCTCATGCTTCCGGATATGAGAGTTGCAATGGCTACGCTTGTTGCTCTCCTCGCGCTTCATTTCGTGGATGAGCAATTGTACGGCGGCCGCTATTCGGACGCTGCGGCGGCAATTCTTTCTCGCATCAGTTGGTAGTTTGGCCAAGTTTCGTGTTGCAAGGGCGCGTTATGATTAGCAAGGTCGACCATGCTGGAACCTCGCTCTGAGACGAGTTCTGGATCATCCTCTGACCGCTACCGAGAGATCGTCGCACAGCTGGACGAGATAGTTCAAAGTCTGCCGTGCTCTCATTTTTACAGCAGCGATTTGGCTCGCCGCATTGGAACATCCGTCCGAACCTTGCAGGTCGCGTCACAGTCCGTCAACGGCGTGAGCCTGCACTGCTACCTGCGCCTGAAAAAGCTATCAGCGGTTCGCGACCAGCTCTCGGCGGGACAATCAAGCGTGAAAGCCACCGCACTTGCCAACGGCTTCTGGCACCTGGGCGACTTTTCGCGCCTATACGCCAGGACATTTGGGGAGATGCCGTCCGAAACTCTCGCCCGCGCTAAGCGCGTGAGCGAGCCTTAACCACCGACCGATCTCACCTCCACGGATGTCCTTCTTGATGGCATAGAACTCGGCGATATGCCCGAGCGCCTCGGTCGCAATAGGCCAGGGACCGGGGGTGGCAAGTTCGTAGAAGTTACGCCGCATATGTGATCAGCAGAATGCAAGCCGAACGTCGCCACGCTCGGCGAGCTTGCCATAGCCGGCATAGCCGTCGACCTGCAGGAGCCCGCTGAAGCCTGCGAGATGGGCGATTGGTCGGTCGGCTTTGCGATCAGGGGCATAGACATAGGCGACGCCCGGCGGTTCGGCACCGCCCCATGGCCTGTCGTCCGCTGCATAGGCCCAGAGCTGACCGGTCTTTGGCGCGCCCGCGGCCGGGATCGAGCACCGGCATCGTCGTCTCGTCGCCGAACAGCTTTGGCCGTTGCCTTCGCAGGGCCCTGAAGCGCGTAAAATTTGAGCGGCTCGATTGGGCGGACCTTAACGCAGAGCTAAGGCACAAGCGCGAGATTTACCGGTCGTTCAACCCGGTGATGGTGTGATGGTCTCGCTGACTTAAGCTCTTTGTCTTTTTTAGACTTTTTCGAGCTGCGAGCGCGTCATGGCTGACACCGCGTCTTTATTGATCGAGTTGGAAGAGGCCGTTGCCAAAGGAAATCCCGAGAGTTGTCTTCGGGCGTTGTGGCATGTGACCGATGTGCTGATTGCCGGTACCTGCTCCGAGGACCAGATCTGGACCTTCGGCGAGATCATTGGTCGCCTCGCCCAGGAGATTGAGACGACAGCTCGTGCCCGATTGGCAGGAAAGCTCGCCTCCAGCACCAATGCACCCTACCAGCTGGCCCGCAAGTTCGCCTCCGATGACCGCATCGAGGTCGCCTGGCCGATCCTCAAGCGGTCGGAGCGCCTCGATACTGAGACGCTGATCGCTTGTGCCAGGACGAAGAGTCAGCAGCATCTGCTTGCGATCTCCAAGCGAAGGTCGGTCCCGGAATCGGTCACCGATGTCCTCGTCGTCCGTGGTTCCAACGAGGTCGTGAGCTCGGTCGCAGCAAATAACGGGGCGAATTTTTCGAGTTCCGGATTTTTACACCTGGTGCGGCGTTCGGAAGGGGATTCGATCCTCGCGGAATCTGTGGGATTGCGAAAAGATATTCCGCGGCACCTGTTTCATCAGCTGATCGCCAAAGCCTCCGAAGAAGTGCGGCAAAAACTCGAACGGGAGCGTCCCGATATCGGGCCGCAGATCCATCAGGTCGTCGTTGACGTCACCGGCGCAATCCACGCCAGGTTCGGTCCGGCCTCCAAGGACTATTTCGCTGCCAAGCGGACAGTGGCAAAGCTGCACGAGCGAGGCGAGCTGACCGAGGACAAGGTCTTCGAATTTGCCCACTCGCTCAAGTTCAACGAAACGGCTGTAGCTCTATCTTTGCTGTGCCAACTGCCGATCGACATCGTGGAACGAGCACTGATCGAAAAAGATCGAGAGCCGATCTTGATCCTGGCCAAATCGCTGGAGTTCTCATGGCCATCTACGATGGCGCTGCTGTTCTTGGGGGCGCCAAGCTACAAGATCACGGCCGGTGACCTCGAGCGATTGATGCACGATTTCTATCGGCTAGACGTGAAGACGTGCCGCGGCGTCCTAGCTGTGTACCGATCGCGAAAGAACGAACCGGGCAACGGACCTTTTCAGCGTGCCAGCGCTATGCGTCTTTGACAAATCCCATAGCTTGGCTTGGCCGAGGTCCCGAGGCATTTCGAACGACAACGAAGCTGAAGAACAGTGTCAGGTTCCTAACTTCATAATGTTGGCCTGGGCTGAGCGGGACGCTTCGGATCAGCAGCTTCTGGTGTCAATCGGCGCGGGGTCCCGACGCCGATCGGCGAGCTAAGCTATTGACCTACCAAGCGGTGGAGGGGGCAATCTTGAAGGCCTTTTCACAGCGACTTGTCGCTGAACAGGTCCGTCAACGGGGAGGACGAGACAACGGACTGGCAGTCGATGCTGGTGGACCAGTCGCCCACTGCCGAGATGATCCTGGCCGAGCACGACGAAGCGGCACGGAAATCTGGCGCACTTCACGCGGCACTGGATGCGCTGACGACACGGGAGCGGCGAGTGTTCGAAGCAAGGCGGCTGAGCGAGAAGCCTCCTACGCTCGATGAATTGGCGCGCGAATTCTCGATTTCCAGCGAGCGCGTGCGGCAGATCGAGACTAGCGCCTTTGTAAAGATCAAGCGGGCTGCAAGAAGGCATTTGAGGCCGGATGCGGAGCTGCGTTCACCAAGGTCAGAGTTCGAACTTCAAAAAGAAGCAGCATAGGCGTCCCAGACTGGGCGGGCCGGCCAATCAATCCGGCTTCAAGCTTGAACATCGCGACGAAGCCCCGGCAAGCGAGATCTGCACGACGCAACCCGGCCCGGGCAGGATCGTAAATCGGAAGCCGTGCAGCTTTATAATCGCGTGAACGAGGCTCAGCCCCAGCCCAAGGCCGGGCGCCGCACGACGGGTCCGCTCCGATCGGTAAAAGCGTCTGGTGACGAGATCTCGCTCCGCTTCAGGGATCCCAGGGCCAGTATCGGTGATACGCACGACGTCGTCGTTTCCGGTGCGGCATAGCCTCAGTTCGACCCGGCCTCCTTGCGGCGTATATTTCACGGCGTTGTCGACCAGATTGGAAATGGCTTCGAGCAGGAGATCGCGATCGCCCCAAGCGATGATTTCGTCCTTCGCCTCCACGATCAGAGCGACGCCTTTCTGTTCGGCGAGCGGCTCATAGAGCTCTCCGGCTGCGCGCACGAGTTCCGTTAGAGAGATATCGGCGAATCCCGCCAAGCGCCTATTCTGATCAATCTCGGCGATACGAAGCAACCCCGTGATCGTGTTAAGCGATCGATCAAGCCCTCCAATCGCCTGTTCAAACACCGTTTGTACCTGGTCGAGGCGCATTGCCTCGTCGCGGCCGCGCTCAAGAACCATCCTGACGGACGTCAGCGGCGTGCGTAGATCGTGTGCGATCTGATCTCCGACGCCGGCGAGCCCGCGGATGAGAGCCTCGGTCTCATCTAGCATCGCATTAAACAATATCGCAAACTCATCCAACGGATCGTTCGTGCCCCTCAGCGGCAAGCGCTCGCGCAAATCCCCTGTCAGGATTTTCTGAACCGATCGGTCAAACAATTCGATACGTGCGCGCGTTGCCCTCCTGCTCATGAAGGCTCCGGCCGCCAATCCGAAGCACAGGACCGGGACGACACTCAAGGCCATAGCGCTATCCACCGCACTTCCCGCCCGCCTTACTTCGTCGATGCTGCGACCGACGACCAGCGCCGATCCATCGTCAAGTCGACGGACAATAGCGCGCGCTACCTTTTCCTCGCGCCCCAAGGCGTCGACGCGTATCATGGCAAATTCCCGAGCGTATCCGGTAGCGGCCAGCCCAAATGGCAGAGTCTCGACATTGCCGCCGAGGCGGCTGCCATCCTCTGCGAACCGCCCTATGAGATGCACCCGGCGCAGATCCCGCTCGAGGAACTGCTGAAACTCCTCATTCAACCGCTGGGCTGGGAGTGTGGAAAAGGCATCGGCCAGATCGGTAATTGCCCGATCGATGTCAACAATCGCCTGGCTGGAGATCCACCAATGCAAAAATCCCCATGTCAGCAGCAAGCATATCGCACACACTCCTGAAAACATACTGGCCCAGCGGAAGCTCGTCGACGCCAGTCGCTTATGTAGGCTCATTGGCATGGCTCAACGCGCAGCTTTCGATACGCTGGCTGCGGCAGAGGGCTGCCTAAACCGACGCGCGATTGATGCCATCATCAGCTGGTCCGTAGAACGCGCGTGGCATGCGCCGGTTCAGCCTGCATCTCTGGCAGGACTTCAGCGAGTGCTTTGGCAGAGTTGTCTGAGACGATTGAGCTCATCATTGAGCCTCCGCGGACGAACCGGTCATGTTCACTATGCGCATTGGCGATTTGATCGTGCACGCTTTAAATTATCTTCTTCGATTTTCGTTGTCAACGCTGGCGATTCAATCGCGCGCGATCTATACCAGAGTATAACTTGTGGGAGGTTCCAGTGGTGATCCGAAAGAAGCGTCAGATCCGGCAAAAGACCCAAATGAAGCGCGGTCCCGGGTTGAACGAATTGCTGTGCTTCTCGATCTATTCGGCAGGGCATGCATTCAATCAGTTCTATCGCCCGCTGCTGAGCAGAATCAGACTCACGTATCCTCAATACCTGGTGATGGTAGTGCTCTGGGCAAAGGATGACCGCACGGTCAAAGAATTGGGTGAGGCGCTTTTCCTTGAGTCGAACACATTGACCCCGATCCTGAAGCGGCTCGAAGGAATCGGCCACATCGTCCGCGCGCGTGATCCCGAAGACGAGCGGCAGGTCCGCGTGCGCCTGACGGATCGGGGGCTCGCGCTGCGTCGCGAAGCCGCGAATATCGTGGCCTGCGCCGAAGAAGCCCTTGGGATGTCCGAGAGCGAACTCGTCAGGGTCCAGCGAGAAGTATCTAACATCCGCGACCGGCTGCTGGACTACCGGCGGAAAGTCGATCCCGACTCTCTCCGATAGGATGACGAGCGACCAGCGAAGCGCCGCTAAATTCGGATTTAATGCGGGAAACGCGAGTTTAGTGGTCTGAGGTTTCCGGAGATCTATTGTGTCCCTTTATCTCCACCAGCCAAAGAGAGATCAGATGGATCGATATCAGCAGGACGGGACCTCCGGAATCCTGAGCTTCCCCCCAACTGCCGGCGACAGAGCTCCGCGCGCTCGAATGAACGGCGAAGGCCTCCCTCTTTTGCTCCAGGAGGTCAATCACCGGATTCGCAATCTGGTGGCCATGATCGAAGCGGTTCTTGGACAGACGCAATCTCGGACCGTGGACGATTACCGCGAGAAGGTGATCGCCCGAATTTCCGGCTTGAGCGACTTTTATGAAGTGATGTACCGATCGGACACAGGGAAAATCGGGCTCGCTGAATTGCTGAAGCAGACGATGCGTTCCTGTTGCGCACGAAGCGGTCAGGTCGTCGTGGGCGGACCCGATGTAGAACTTGGATCGAAGTTGGCACTTTGGTTGCACTTGCTCATTCATGAGCTCGCCACCAACGCCAGGAAATACGGTGCGCTGAGTTCAACAGATGGGACTGTCAATCTCACTTGGGAGGTCCGGCAGGCACTCGGCGCCGCCGGTAAGCTCGCCCTTGTCTGGTACGAGGATGGGGGGCCGGAGGTGAAGCAACCCAAGCGCCGCGGTTTTGGTTCGCGCCTGATTACGAAGGCTCTCGACCAATACGGCGAAGTGCAACTCCACTTCCGGCCGGCGGGCGTTGCTTGTTCCATGCTCATCGATTTGGATCGAGATGTGGGCACGTAGCCGAAGCGCAATGCGGCAACAACGCTCGCCGCGGGACCGCGGCTACCCACACCGATTTGTTACTCCGAACCGCAAGAACAACACCTACCTATCGTCTCGCGAAAGGAGTTTCGACATGAAGATGCTTTCCATTCTTTCTATCGCTCTCTCCCTTGGCGCTTCAACCAGCACGGCATTTGCCCGCGCCGGCATGGGATCGCCTTCCATGTCCATGACAGGTATGTCTATGACAGGCGGCGCCTTCGGCACCAGCGCTGCAGCGCCCGGCACCAATTCATTGGGCACAGCGCTTTCGTCAGACACCGTGGGCAACGGCCGCCCTATGAAAGGACCACTGCTCGGCACCGATCCCGCCATCGACCGGGAGGAAGCGAAGGTCAATAGGACGATGAATTCGATCTGCCGGAGCTGCTGATGGCGCGTCGGCAGTGCCGTGAGATTGCGTGCAGAGCATGATGATGGGCCAGTGCTTCTAAATTCAAATTTAGTCACCTTAAGGCCATTTAGTAGTCCTACGCCGCAGCCTCCTTACCTGCCTGCCTAGACGTACAGCGAATTCCTCGGAACAGCGAACGCTGCACTGCGGGCTCGTACTCAATGGACTTCCAGGAGGCGCAAGTGCCAAGCAAAACTGTTGCCGATCAATTCGTCGAAACTCTTGCGGCCGCGGGCGTCAAGCGCATCTACGGCGTTGTCGGGGACAGTCTCAACGGTCTGACAGACGCCATCCGTCGGCACGGCAAGATCGACTGGATTCATGTCAGACACGAGGAAGTCGCGGCCTTCGCCGCCGGTGCCGAGGCGCATCTGACCGGCGAACTCGCCGTGTGTGCGGGCAGTTGCGGACCCGGCAACCTTCACCTTATCAATGGCTTGTTCGATTGTCACCGTTCGCGCGTGCCTGTGCTTGCGATAGCGGCGCACATTCCCTCATCCGAAATCGGCAGCGGCTACTTTCAGGAGACCCACCCGCAAGACCTATTCCGCGAATGCAGCCATTACTGCGAGCTTGTGTCCGGTGCGAACCAGATGCCCCGCGCACTGGAGGTCGCGATGCGGGAAGCAGTGGGAAAGCGTGGCGCGTCCGTCCTGGTCATTCCGGGCGATGTTGCCCTGCAGCCGGCCGCGGTGGCCCCGTCGCCAAAGCGCATAAACTTGCTTCCGCCTGTTCCCGTCGTTACGCCGGCGCCTGCGGACCTCGACGGGCTGGCGAAACTTCTCAATGGCGCGAGCCGCGTGACACTCTTGTGCGGCTCCGGGTGCGCGGGCGCGCATGATGGATTATTGGCACTCGGCGAGCGGCTCAAGGCGCCGATGGTGCACGCATTGCGCGGCAAGGAAATTGAGGCGTCTATGACGCCAAAGCTTGTCCATGCGCCGGCTGGTAACGTTTGGCTGCAAATGGAGCCAGTTGGCCAACTGATAAGATAATACGCGAAAGATTATCAGTCTGGCGGCGACGAGGCGATCGGTGCCGGCCACCGTGGTTTGGCCGTGATGGTGAATAACTCGCCTGTCGGGGGTTCACCTACAGCGCCGATGACGTGACCGACGACATTGTCTCTGGATATCAGCAACGGAAGATCATGCGGCCCGCTGCCGGCATCACAATGATCCCGCCCAAAAAGGTCAAGGCGGAGCAATAGCGGAGCGCACGCAGCATGGCCGCGAGCCCGTCCGGCGCCCTTGTCCAAGGACGTCCCGTCGACGCTATCAAGTTCGGGGCCTAGCGCCCTTGCGCGGATCGCGTCGCGAGCGACAGCTGTTCGGGAGCGGCCGCTTTTTGTGGCTGTGTCGACGACGAAGGCATCACGCTTCAAAGTCCCAATCTGGGATTAGATCGTCTGTCGCCACCTTCCGCGTCTCCCTGGGCACGACATAGTGAACCGCGTGGACAGCACCTGGGCGAGCGGCTGGGGTACTTGGGTAACCATGCGCCACTTCCTCCCAAGTCATGCGGATGAGCCCGATGTTGCTCGACAGTACGCCAAGCTGGAACGCTTGGCATTCAGCCCGGGCGCTCTAAAGATGGCCGCTCGGTACAACATCGTGGTCGAGGTGAGGGCCATTCTTTCCTTCCATTCGAGTGCCGATCCTGGTGATACACCGTCAAAACGACGTCATGTCCATCGAGAAGGGAAGTTCTTGGCGTCGCAAATTTCGGGTGCACAATTCTTAGCCTACGCAGACTGTAGAGATCATCTCATTTTCCCCGGAGACAGGCCGCGCCTGTGCGGTGATATCGAGGAGTTCGTTACCGGTCACCGCGAGACGACCGCATCAGATGTCAACCGCGTGTTGGCGACTGTTCTCTTCGCTGATATCGTCGATTCAACGCGGCGGGCGGCCGAGATGGGCGATCAGGCGTGGCGCCGGGTACTCGACGAGCACGACCGGGCGGCGCAGCGCATCGTGGTGCAGCATCGGGGAAATCTAATTAAAACGACCGGCGATGGAATCCTCGCGACGTTCGACGGACCCGGCGGGCAATCCGTTGCGCAGTGGCGTTTGAAGCCGCAACTAGGCGCTTTTGTTTGCCGTGCGGGCCGGGCTTCATACTGGCGAAATCGAGCTCCGAACCGACGACATCGCCGTTCACGCCGCCGCGCGTGCAATGGCACAAGCCGGACCAGATGAAGTTCTCGTGTCGCGAGTCGTCACCGACCCTGTTGCGGGTGCTGGGCTGAAGTTCTCCGACCGTGGAACTCAGAAGGGCCTACCGGGCCACTGGGATCTATTTGCGGCGAGCGCGTAGCCGATAGCAACCGGGAAGCTCAAAGTCCGTTTCGGGGCCCTTAGCGGCCTTCTCGGGGGCCGCCGAGGACCGCCTGGACCTCTCGCATGGCTTCCTTCCAGAGACTTAGCGCGCAGAAAGTTCTTTCTGACAAGAATGGACGCCCCATGTCGGGCTTCGGCGTGCTATAAATTGGTTTCCCGCATCATTGGCGGATCGTCATGCGATATGGACAACCAAGTCAGACGGCGCGGAGAGCGGCTGCCTATCGCGCTATTCACCAAACACTGGAAGCCGGGGCGATCTTCAAGGATCAGTTGGCCCTGAGAATACTAGACGAAGAGATGGCCGCCGCCCTGAATAAGATCGCGACGGACGTCTCGGTGCGGCCAATGCGCTTATTCACAGCCGCACGAAGCCGGCTTTCGGAAGACTCGATAGCAAATTGCGTCGCTGATGGCGTGCGTCAGGTCGTGGTGCTGGGGGCGGGCCTGGATACGTTCTCATTGCGAGATCCCTATGCTGCTTTAGGTGTTCGCGTCTTTGAAGTTGACCACCCTGCAACGCAAGTGTGGAAGCGAGATCGGATAAGTGCAGCGGGCCTTTCTGAGCCACCATCGCTTGTCTTCGCGCCGATCGATTTTGAACGAGAAAGTCCGGCCAAAGGTCTGACGAGGGCAGGTTTCAATGTAGACGCGCCGGCCGTTTTTCAATGGCTTGGCGTGGTGCCTTATCTGACAAAGGATGCAATCTTATCCACTTTGAAGTTCATGTCCCAATTACCGCAAGCTTTCGTAGTCTTCGATTATGCGGAGCCATTTCAGAATTATCCTGCTGAACGCCGGGCAAGCATTATGGCAACGGCCGAAAGAGCGGCGGCGCGAGGTGAGCCTTGGCTCAGTCTCTTTGAGCCTAGCGAACTGCACGAGTTGCTGCGCGGCGCGGGCTTTAGCGCCATAGAAGATCTCGGCGCTTCCGAAATAGCCGAGCGCTTCTACGGGGTCTTGGGGCGAGACATCACCCTTGGACCCGGTCCCCATATCGTGCGGGCGGCTACAGAAGGACCCTTGATGTCCCGGTTCGCTTTGGACCCAGTGGTAGTTGAACCCGAACGGGGCTAACATTCGGAAGTGTTGCCCGGCGATCCTTATTTGGAGGAGCCGTTTATATGCACGAGGAGGAGTCCTTGGCTCGCGAACACCTCTTGCGGCGACTCGTTGCCGTTTTTGCGGCTGATGCAGCTGGTTACAGCCGTCTGACTGGCGCGGACGAAGAAGGCACTCATGTCAGACTCAGGGAACATCTGCAGGGCCTGTTTGTCCCGAATATTGCTGCCCATCGTGGGACCATTGTCAAGAATACCGGTGATGGGTTGCTGGCTGAGTTTGACAGTGTTGTCGATGCTGTACGTTGCGCCCTCGATGTTCAGCGCGGGATGGCCGAGCGCAATGCGGCCGTGCCGTCAAATAAACGTATTGAATTCAGGATCGGGATCAATGTCGGCGACATCATCAAAGATGCCGGCGACATATTCGGGGACGTTGTCAACGTGGCGGTTCGTCTCGAAGCCATCGCAGAGCCCGGCGGTATTTGTCTTTCTGACGATGCTCACCGACACGTCCGGGATAAGCTCGATTTCGCCTGTGACGATGGCGGCGAACAAAGATTAAAAAATATCGAGCGCCCCGTCCGAGTTTTCAGAGTTAGGGATCGCGGCATCGCAGTGCGCCAGAGGCCTGCCTTGGCGTTGCCAGACAAGCCCTCCATCGCCGTCCTGCCCTTCCAAAATCTTAGTACAGATCCTGAGCAAGAGTACTTCGCGGACGGCATCGTGGAAGACATTACAATGGCGCTGTCGCGGTTTCGCTGGCTGTTTGTGATCGCAAGAAACTCAAGCTTCACTTACAAGGGGCGCGCCGTCGATGTGAAGCAGGTCGGCCGCGAGTTAGGGGTTCGCTACGTGATGGAAGGAAGCGTTCGCAAGGCTGACGCGCGCGTTCGCATCTCGAGTCAGCTTGTTGACGTGGATACCGGGGCGCATCTCTGGGCGAATCACTTCGATGGAACGCTCGAAGATATGTTTGATCTTCAGGACCAAGTGACGGTTAGTGTCGTTGGCGCTATTGCGCCGAAGCTGCAGCGTGCGGAGATCAAGCGGGCTCTACGGAAGCCGATCGAAAATCTTGACGCATACGATCGCTACCTGCGTGGGCTCGCGTGCATTCATCGGTGGACGAGAGATGGAAATAACGAAGGACTCGAGCATTTTAGAACTGCGATCGAGCTCGAACCGGGTCTTGCCGCTGCTTACGGTCTGGCTGCATGGTGCTATGTGCGTCGGAAGGCTCATGGTTGGATGACCGACGCGACATTGGAAAACGGCGAGGCGACGCGACTGGCGCGCACGGCGGTGCTTATTGGCCGAGATGACCCGGTGGCGATGTGCTTGGGTGGCTACGCACTTGCATTTATCGATCAGGAGTTCGACGATGCTGCAGCCTTCATGGATCAGGGACTCGCGGTCAATCCAAATTATGCGTCAGCCTGGATGCTGAGCGCCTGGCTCAGGGTGTGGAGAGGAGAACCGGATCTCGCGATTGACCACGCTGCCCGCGCACGGCGGTTGAGCCCGCTAGATCCAACAATGTTTGGCATTCATGCGGCAGCTGCTTGTGCTCATCTCCTGGCGCGCCGCTATGACGAGGCGTCATCGTTGGCTGATCAGGCCACTCGCGACTTTCCGAGTTTCTTGCTGGGTATTTGTATCTCCGCGGCCAGCAAAGCGCTTGGGGGTCGACTTGATGAAGCGGGAAAAGTCATTTCGCGGGCATTTGAGTCTGATCCCGACTTGCGGCTATCTAGTCTTAAACGCTTGGCGCCGTTCCGACGACCAGAAGATTTCGCTATGTTCGCGAATGGCCTTAGCAAGGCGGGTCTTCCGGATTGAGGTCTCCTTGTGGCCCATCAGCGAAGTAGCGCCCCCGCTTGGTTGAAGTCCGCCCAGAGAGGCTTGGGGGACTAGGAGGCGCGGTCCCGAACCTTCAGATAGGTCGATCGGGTCGCGAAACGGGAGGCGTTGCCGATATGGACGGCCGTAATCATTTCGCCGGGAGCGAGCGAGGAATCCGGCGCGTCGGTCGCACCGGGGAGCGGGTAGAGGTCATCCAGCGCGAGTCGCCGCTCGCCGTTCGAATCGCTCACGACGATTTCGGCGTCGAGCACAGCCAACGCGACCGCGAGATCGGAGGCTTGTGTCGCCACGCAGCCCGCGCTAGCACCGAAGAGTGCCGCATGACGGTTCTCGCCAACCAGCGCGCCGCATCCGGAGCCCCGGATCGCGCTTGTTGCAGGCCGTTGCCTGGTCACGAAAATAGGGACACCGGGTCCGCTGCAGCAGGTTGCCGCCGATCGTTGCCTGATTGCGCACTTGCCCGCTCGCACTCGCGAGGATCGCGTCGGCGATCAGCGGGTGATCCGCCTTCACGTCTGGATGAGCGGCGACGTCGCTCATCCGTGCGAGCGCGCCCAGGACCAGCCTGACGTGGTTACGAGAGATGTCCGCGAGGGGCAGGCGGGTGATATCGATCACTTCGTGTGGCGTCGCGAGGCCTGCCTTCCAGAGCGGCAGCAGGTCGGTGCCTCCAGCGAGGAAGGCTGTGCCTTGCTTGGCTCCCAGCGCGAGCGCTTCCGCGATTTCAGTAGCCCGGACGTAATGGAAAGAAGGTCCGCTCATAGCCCTGCGACCTCCGCGATGGCCGCGACGATATTGGTATACGCACCGCAGCGGCACAAATTGCCACTCATTCCTTCTTGGATTACTTCGATCGATTGCGGCTTTTCAGACAGCAGCGCGATGCCCGACAGAATTTGGCCCGGCGTGCAGTAGCCGCACTGAAGCGCATCGTGGCGAATGAAGGCGGCTTGCAGGGGATGCAAATGATCGGCCGTTCCAACGCCTTCGATGGTCGTCACCTCGGTGTCACTGAACGAGGCGGCCAGCGCGAGACAGGATGCGATGCGGCGGCCAGCCACAAGTACGGTGCAGGCGCCGCAGCCACCCATGTCGCATCCCTTCTTGGTGCCGGTCAGCCGAAGTTCGTCCCGGATCACATCCAGAAGCGTCGCGGTTGGAGCGACCTCGAGGTCGTGTCGCGTCCCGTTGATGGTGATCGAAAGCGCGACACGCTGGTCCGGGATCGAAGTCGCTGGGTCTCTCGGTCGCTTGAGGTCTGTGCTCATGGCCATCGCTCTGGATATCGGCCGTAAATATGGCACGCTAATTGGGCGTGCAGAAGGCATGGTATTATCCTAGGATTGGCAGGCCCCCCATCTAACTCGCCCGAGGCCAACATGCCGGTGATCGACAAAAGCCGCAGTGAGCTTGGAGATTTCCTGCGATCGCGCAGGGAGAAGTTGCGGCCGCGGGACGTCGGCCTAGCCGATGGACGCAGGCGCCGGACGGCCGGATTGCGGCGTGAGGAAGTGGCCGAACTGGCTGGTATCGGCGTGGATTGGTATGTCCGCCTAGAGCAGGGTCGGTCGGTCAATCCGTCTCTCTCGACAATAGATGCGCTGGCGCGTGCCCACAAGCTCAGCAAGGTCGAGCACCTTCACCTCAAGGCCCTCACGCGCTCAGGCGAGCGACGCGCCTTTCAGCAGGAGACAATGCCGGATTCATTGCAGCGGATGATCGACGCCATGAAACAGCCGGCTTACGTGACCGGCCGGAGATGGGATCTCCTTGGCTGGAACAAGTCGGCCAATGACCTCTTTGCGTTCGATCAACTTCCTGGCGAGGACCGTAACATCCTCATCTCCATGCTGACGCGTCCCTCGGCGCGGAGACTGTTCGGCGCAACCTGGGCCGACGAGGCCAAGCGGGTGGTCGCGCAGTTCCGTGCAACTCATGACTTGTGGGCGGACGATCCCGCCTTTCGCGATCTTCTGCAAAAACTTCGCAAGGGCTGCCCCGAATTTTCGCTTTGGTGGCAGACGCATGATATCCGAGGCACGGTCGCCGGAATCAAGCGGCTACAGCATTCGAAGAAAAGCATTCTCTCGTTCGAACAACCGACCCTTCCATGGGGAGCCTGCTTCGCTCTAGGCGCGATAGTCTCTTCTGCAAGGCTCTACCCTAGCGCCGCTCGTACGACTGCTCTCAGGAGCCAGGATCGGCTCGTTGCACAATTCGAAACTCTCTGAGGCCGATGCCCGTGCTCGCATTGCTGCCGCTCAGTTGGCGGCGGTCGAAAAAGAGTCACTCGAACCAGACGGAAGCCACCGTCATCCTCGCTTGATGGAGCAATATTCCTACCGGGTAAGGGCGTCGGCGCGATTCTCGGAGGAGCCCGAAATATTGACGTCGCACCGCGCGGATCACTTCGCGGCCGTCTTGGCGGCAATTTCCGCCGGCCGCAAAGAATTGCTTCGGATGTATCGAGACGACCAAATCCACGACAGCGTGCTCCACGCAATCGAGCAGGAACTCGATCTGGAGGAGATCACAGTAAAGCGGTTCGTATGACTTAAGTCCGCTATCGGGAGAATTGACCGTGTGCCTCGGAAACCACGGCACACGGGAAGACGCTCAAGGCATCGATGAACTCCGAGATAGGCGTTTGCCAACCAATCATCCGACAGGAACGCCTTCCATTCTCCGGCGCCAACCTCGTGAACGATCCGGCCGGGAGCTATAAGTGCGACCGGTCTGTGATCTCGGAAGCTATGTCGGCGTTCTGTTCGACGAGGAGCAAGCCCATTCCTCTTTGTCTCAACTTTCGAGTAGTCCAGTGGATGGCTCGTCCATGATTAATTAGTAGGCTTGGTCGCAAGAGAAGCGCGCGCGATCGCAACTATCTGTTGTTAGATGACCGACACAGCGATTGACCACGCGGAGGAGCGCGTCGTGGCGATGCTGTAGAGGTTGTACATAGAGGGTCCGCGCTCAAACGTATGCGGACCTACATCGTACGTTGTTGATTATTCCCGTAATTTCCGACATAGTAGCCTTGTGTTTCGACGGCTGACTTGATCTCGTCGCTGACTTTGACCACTCGTTTCTTGCTCTTCCGCCATTTACCGGGCGAGCCGAGGATCGGCTTTGCGGTGCCCTTGCACACGACGAGCAGATCACGTTTCGGACTGACGTAAATGTCGAACATAATTGCCCCCTTGCGGCGGTCCAGCGTAACTTGTCGGGTGCCTGCATAGGTTGCAAATTTGCCACGCTATCGCTTTGTTTGGCCAGCGTTCCACTTCAGGAACGATCAAAAAAGCCGCATGCCTTTTTGAAATTTTGGGCATGAGATCGCAACTGAGGCGGATCTCACCCGGATCTGCGGCAATGGTATCGATTTCCATCACGCGTCAATACGCGCACTTGTCTTTCTCCCGTCTGAGGCGCCGGTGTTTCGTGGGGCCTTGCATCCTGATGATGGCTCTATTAGCGAAGCTTCGCGCTGATATGTAGAACCAGGTCTGGCACTGGCGGTGCGGAGGAGACGAATGACCTTCAGCAAATACCAATTCAGGGTCGAGCTGCGGCAGCTGATCGAGAAGCACATCAGTCAGTCCAGCACGTTCGAAGACTACGTCTTGATCACCGGAGAGATGGAAGAGGCCAAGCACAAGCTGGAAATGGCGGCTGAGGAGTTCCCGGACGAGGAGGTCAACGCCTGCGAATTGTAGCGAGCGGTTCGCGCTTATCCCCTCGGCCCGGGTGCCGTTTCGCTCGAGGCTGGAAAAGACTTGCCCTAGCGCGGAAAGAACTTTCCAGTCACTGGACGTTCCGTGACCGTATTCAACCGGGCAGATAAGTCGCTGGCTTTGTGCTACCGAAATGGCCGCGCCGGGGCTGGCTCATTTCATCACTGAACTATATTTCCGACCGGCGGGCCGCAGAGTGATATCCGGCCATTTTGTTCGAGCTTCAACTCGGAAATACGCAGTCAATCGCGGGTTCGGGCTAGTCACTTTGCTCCTTTTGCCAGATCTCGATAGCGTTTGGGCATAAATAAGCGAACCGCGTCCGACGTACAACGTTTGTTAAGAATTTCGGCGTCAGATTGCCTCATAGATTTGGTTCAACCGACTCGGCTTTTTCTGGTCGGGCTCACGTATGAAGTTGCGCGGTCTGATTAGGCTGCTCCGTCGAGTTCATTTAGTTTTGCCATTCCTTTCCATCGCTTCCGACGAGGGTAGCGACAACGACAGCTATTGGGGCACTCAATGTCTAAGGTCCTGAGATTTCCTCGACCTGATGAACGGAGACCCGAACCGGATCGTTCGCTCCCGGAAACATCTGTCATTCTGCCTAACATTGCTGCGCTGCTGTCGAGAGTGGAATCTCTTCAAATTCAAACCACCGACGATCTGCGCCTCGCCATCTTCATGCTCGATCTCGCAAACATGTGCATCCGATTGACTGTCGGCCAGACCCCGAATGGACTGACCAGAAAACAGTTACTGGCCCAATCCGCGAAGATGGGTCAGCTCCTTGAGACTGCGCGTTGCGAGATGCAGCTATAGGTTTCAGGAAATGACTACTTAAACTTGCCACCGTTAGTTCGAGGACTCGCCATGAGGTGGAATAATCGAAAGGCGACCCGCGTTCAGTTTGAACGCAAGCACATGGTCAACATCATCGGGGTCGATGGCACATGGCGACGGAGTTGCATCCTCCTCGACGCTTCTGAAATCGGCGCCAAGCTTGAGGTAGAAGGCTCTATCGACGCACTCAAGGCACAGGAATTTTTCCTGCTTCTATCGTCCACCGGCCTGGCATTTCGCCGATGCGAGTTGGTTTGGGTCAACGGGGCGCACGTAGGCATCAGATTCGTCACTGAAAAGACGAAGAAAAAAGAGCGCCCGGGAAACAATAATCATCTCGCTCCTGCGCAATGAGGCGAATGTTGTCGGTCAAGACCTTAGATGACCAAAAATCAAAGATGCAGCTGGTCTCGTCGCGAACGATCTCCTTCATCGATGTCCCCTCTCTTGCAGTTTGTGAGGCCAAAGAAGCTTTGCTTCATGACCAGAGTGGAGGCTTCATTCTCTATCTGTCCGGCGCAGGTTCATCATCAACCATGGAAGAGCGAGTCTTCTTCCTGGAATTGCGCGAGGCGCTGGTGTGGTTGAACGAGCCTCCTGAGGATCAAGGATCATTCTGGGTATGAACCCGCGCGAGAAAGCCGCTCAACGGAGGCGGCCAGACATGTTCTGGCTGACAGTGCAGCCAAGTTGTCTGATCTTTGTCGCGTACTTGACCGAAGATTTCGCATAGCGGCGGAATGGCTGGATGTCGACTCGAAGCTTTCTTACATGCCTCACGCCGTCGTCGTCTGCGCCAACCTACGCCTCGTCGAGAACATCGCGGCTCTCAAGAATAGAAGTGCTCGTCTAACCAATATCCCCAAGCGCATATTCCTGGTCGAAGGGCCGTCTCACGCTTGCATCTCGCAGGCCTATGCTCTAGGAGCCACGCTCGCGCTGCCAGGCATCGTAAATCAGGCCAAACTGTTTGCTGCTTTGGCAAAATCTGCAAACGCTGAAAGCGCCTTGTTAACTGGCGAGCCGCGGAGAGACCATGCGATTGAGGTCGCCGCTACTGCTATTGGATCAATATTTTCCGCGGTGTCCTTGGGCGAGCCGATAGATGTGATCGGGACGAGAGAAGCTGGGAGAAAAATCGCCGATCGCATCGCGGAGCGCGGCCTCACTGAATGGCTCGCGACCGTGCGGCGACACCACGAGGGGACCTATCAGCACTGCCTCCTCGTTACCGGGGTAGCAATCGACGTTGGGCTAAGCCTGGGCTTGAGGAAAACCGATCTTGAGCGGCTGTACTCTGCCGCCATGTTTCATGATATCGTTAAAGCAAACGTCCCGCTGGCGATCCTCGACAAGCCGGGCCGCCGCCCAGCGGGAAGGGTGCTTGCCGGCGTGATCCAGAACCATCCGAACCGCTCGGGCCCGGACCTCGGGTGAAAACTTGTTCGTCGTCTTGCTTGTCATGGCTCATCCTCTCAGAAGTTGGAGCCTCCGGCAAACCCGGGGCGGTTCAGCGGGAGCGCAAACTGGCGTTCTCATCACCGATAGAGGCCGAGGGCGGGGCGCTGATAGGTTAGATGTCCTCCGAACCGATGAACAAAGCCAGCGCTGTATTTTGCTCCAGCAATGCAACTTCATCGAAACGGCTCATTCGGCGCCCTTTGATCAAGTGCGGTCAACGACGCTAGAAACGGCTGTTGCCCACCCTACTTCTTCGTTGCTTCGCGCCTCAACGTCCGCTTGGGGTCAACACGCGGAAAACCCAAGCAGAGCAAATCGAGTCCGCCATGCCTCATTGAGCGGACCTCAAAAATGTGCGCCGTCAGTTCGCTGATGGGCCAATAGGCGACCTCGCTGAACTTTAGAATGACGTAAGGAGTTGGCGAGAGACAGGAATGCTCTGAATACGTTGCCGCCCACGAACCCAAGGGCGCAGTCATTTTAAGCCCGTTTCTATCGTCCGCGGCAGCGGCATGCGCTACGGTCACGCCGCCCATGACGATAGGCCTCTACTTCCATAGGATGAAAGACGAAGTGTGATTATGGATAATCTGATCGTATAATAGTTTTAGCGAATGCCGGGATACCCCGTTGGAGCAGTGTTGCAGCGGCGCGTGATTGTGGGGACGAGAGTGCACATTGGCAAGGACCAACCGCATGACCAAGATAGCGAATTTGGCTCTACTCTCATTCATGGTAGTCTTGACGTTGAGTGCGCGGGGACCAGCCGAAGCCCAGCAAGGCAGCATGGGTTTCTTCATAACCAGCGTCGGGCTTGGGAGGGGCGGCGACCTCGGTGGGCTGGACGGGGCGGATCGACATTGCGAGACCCTCGCCCAGGCCGCAGGCGCGGGTGGCAAAACATGGCACGCCTATCTTTCGACGCAGGGGCCGGGCGCTATCAATGCCAAGGATCGGATCGGTAACGGTCCCTGGTCCAACGCCAAGGGAATCCAGATCGCGGCAAACGTGGCCGACCTGCACAGCGACAACAACAAGATCAACAAAGAGACCGGCCTCGATGAGAAGGGTATGGTGGTCAAGGGACGTGGCGACAACCCCAATCAACATGACATGCTCACCGGCACACAACACGATGGCACGGCCATTCCGGGTGCCGACGCGACTTGCAGCAACTGGACCAGCAGCACTGACGGACAGGGTAGCGCGATCGTCGGACACCATGACCTGATCGGCAACACTCAGGGTCCAAATTTCTGGAACTATTCGCACAAGACGCCGGGTTGTTCCCCGGCGAACTTGCAGCGCGTCGGCGGAGCGGGATTGCTTTACTGCTTCGCCACCAACTGAGCGGCATCTTGGTCAACGGTTTTCTGGGCCGAGGAATCGAAGCGTAAAAATGCTGGCGCTCGCCCATCGAGGCATTTTCGGACTTGTTTTTGCTACCGTTATAAGGGCCGTCGCGGAGACTACAATGCCGACTGACGAAAGCAAGGATCGCTCCCACGCACAATCGGGTGAAGTGCTCGATTTCCAGTCTCACCGGATCCATGCCATCACGCAGAGCCAAGCAGAGTCGTCCGGGATCCCTACGAGCCTCTACATTCGGCTCATCCAGTTGGCGCAGCGGGCCGAAAAGATTTGGCGTGATGAGACAGCGGCCATCAGACGAGAGGAGCTCGGAT
Source organism: Bradyrhizobium sp. LB8.2 (assembly GCF_040548035.1). Taxonomy (NCBI): domain Bacteria; kingdom Pseudomonadati; phylum Pseudomonadota; class Alphaproteobacteria; order Hyphomicrobiales; family Nitrobacteraceae; genus Bradyrhizobium; species Bradyrhizobium sp. LB8.2. Next base: position 31,897 of record NZ_JBEPQV010000006.1, read on the forward strand.
TGCTCGATATCCGTGATCGGAGCGGTGCTCAGGTTTCATCAATCTCGGAAAACCTATCTCTGCTCGACCTTGATCGCGACTTCGTTGCCTCTCGTTTGGCCGTCCTGGCCGCAAAAGAGGATTTGCAGGGCCGCGGAGCGACAGAGCTAGACGCCGAGGCAACCCTTACGTGGGATGACATCGAAGCCACGATCTCCTCCGTAAAGGATTGGGGCGCGTTTATCGAGGCTGTTCGTGCGTATGGACGTTCGATCGCGACGGTGAAATAGCCGATGCCAAATGTCGAGGCTGTTTCCGAGTCGATCAACACCTAGCTTTTTCGGATCATGTTTTCGGTCAACCTCTGTCGTCTGCATCTCGCCGCCCTGACGCAGCCGCGCTTGTGGTCGACGAAACGGGCCCATCTTGCCTATCGCAGTAGCGTCCTTGCAACACGAACACTCATGTAATCCATCCGATTCGATGAGCCGAACCAAATGCGCGCCGCAGCGCGGCGGGTTTGCACCGCTCGACTAACCGAGCCGCCGCGCAGGACATGTCGGCTGCAATCTCCTTCTATCCATGCCGTTCCGTCCGCCGGTGCGTCTTGGTAAGTGTCGTGCCAGCAATCCTCCACCCAGTCGTAGACGCTACCATGGACTGCATAGATCCCCCAAGGATTAGGAAGCGACCGTCTTGGCGGCGGAGACTTCGTCCCGGCGATTTGGCGTTCTTCGGCCGGATCAAGAGCGAAGGAATCGCCCCACCAGAAAGCAGTCGTCGTTCCGGCGCGCGCGACGTACTCCCGCTCCGATTCGCTCAACAACCGATATGGCTTTCCGGTCGCACGCGACAGCCAGTCGACGTACTCTTTGGCTTCGGCCCATTGAATATTGGTGACGGGTTTCCATTCGCTACTGCTGGTCGGATCCGACGATCGAAAGCTGCAGCCCTTCCTCATGACGCAGGCGTTCCACTCCTGGAGAGAAACGGGAAAACGTCCAACCGAGAAGCTCGGAAACGTCACCTGGTGTTGCGGCCGTTCGTCCGCTGTGCTGCCTGCTTCACCCGCGCTTGCGCCCATGGTGAACCGGCCGGCAGGAACGACGATCATCACCGGACAGAGATCACACTCTTTAAAGCGATCACGCGGTACCAATGCGCTTTCTTCAGATCGCGATAGCGGCCGGGAAAGCCGCAAATCCAGGGGCGATGGGCGCTCTAAGATCGAGAGCGCCGATGTGGATTGATCCAACGTTTCTGCACCGGCGCTCGCTACCTGGAGTTGGACAATCAGCGGCGCAAGCAACAGAGGTAATAGGTGAAACAAACCTGTCCATCCAGGGCTCCCAGCCGCATCACGGTGGTCGACACTCGGTTGGCGGCGGCGCGTCAGGCAATTTGTTTCAATCAAAAGACAGAACGGCTTGCGGCGTCTTCCTCGAACGCCGTTTAGCCCCCGGACCGCACGCTGCATAGCCTCGATGCCTGCCCAATAGATGTTGATCGAGTCGATCTCCTCGACCTCGACGAATGCCACACACCAACTCTCTGCCTTTGCCTTGATCTCCTTCGCGAGTTCTTCGCGAGCCGCGGCGTCGAGTTTCTTCGAGTCGTCGATCCCGACTATCCGCGTGCCGGGTTTCAGGATCACGGCGCCAGCGGAGACCGGCCCGGCGAGCGGGCTCATTCCAGCCTCGTCCACGCCCGCCACGGCATGAAGGCCGCTCTCCCAGAGGGAGGTTTCGAAACTGAGCATCTTGCGGAGGCGCTGCCCTTCGGACCTGTTTTCGAAGCGCCGTTTGTCGATCGAAGCCAGGATGGCTCGGGCTCCCGCGCGGGTGTCGGCCCGCAAGATCTGCTCGACACTGACCTCGAGCGGTCTTTTCTCGACGACATAGCGCTGACGCAGCACATCGAGGGAATATCGGGACATGGAAGCTTTCGTGGAGACTGACTGTGGGGAGCGTGTCGGTGAACTTTGTGGCGATTGTCTGAAGCTAAGCTACGCCGCCGAATAACTCGCAGCGCCTTGTCGAAAAGCGACAGGCCCGGCCTTCACCTGAGACGGATTGCTTCCACCGATCTCAGAACGGAACTAACCGGGGTCTTCATCCCTTTAGGGAGGAGTGGAGCCTCGATCCCAGGGTGCTTCCGAGGGACAGGCCCATGCTCCGACAGACCGGCAACGACGAACAGGTTCTGGACCGCACCGTCGAAGTGGCGGCTACCATCGCGGAAGAAGGCCTCCGGTACGTCAGCGACTCCGCGCCGGGTTACACGCGCAAGCGGAATGGAACCACTTTCAGCTACTACGACAAGGACGGCAAGCGCATCACCGATGCCGCCGTCATCCGACGCATCAGATCAATCGGCATCCCGCCGGCCTACGAATCCGTGTGGATCTGCCCTTCGGCCAATGGCCACATCCAGGCGACCGGGCTCGATGTGCGGGGTCGGAAGCAGTACCGCTACCACGCAAAGTGGCGCGAGCTGCGAGACCAGAACAAGTATGAGCATATCATCCTGTTCGCTGCCGCGCTGCCCGCGCTGCGGGAGCGGGTCGCCGCCGACATGAAGCGGGACGGACTGCCCCGCGAGAAGGTGCTGGCCACGATCGTTAGTCTTCTGGAAAAGACATTGATCCGGGTCGGCAATGCGGAGTATGCCGAGAAAAACAAGTCCTACGGGCTCACCACCATGCGTCGCAAGCACGTCGAGGTCGGGCGCGGCATCCTTCGGTTCGACTTCACGGGCAAGTCGGGCAAACAATGGAAGCTTCGCGTTGAGGACAAGCGGATAGCCGCGATCGTGAAGCGCTGCGCCGAGATCCCTGGACATGAGCTCTTCAAGTACCTCGATGACGACGGACAGCCCCGTACCGTCGATTCAGGCGACGTCAACGCCTATATCAAGGACATCACGCGAGAGGACTTCAGCGCCAAGGATTTCCGCACTTGGGCAGGGACGGTCTTGGCGGCGCTGGCGCTTGCGGAGTTCAAAAAGTACGATAGCCAGGCCGAGGCGAAGCGCAACGTAGTCGCGGCAATCGAGAGCGTCTCGAAGCAGCTCGGCAACACACCAGCCATCTGCCGCAAGTGCTACGTGCACCCGGAAGTCCTGAACGCCTACATGTCCGGTGACCTCGTGAAGATGATCGACGCCAAGATCGCGCAGAAGTTCAAGCGCCAGTACGCCAAGCTCACTTCCGACGAGATCATGGTGCTGGCATTTCTCCGCAAGCGTCTCGATTCTTTGAAGGTGCCCGCCTAGCCTCGCGTACCGGTCTCCGGACGCCTGCGTCCTCCTCGAGGCCTCCGGCCACCCTCGGCAGGTGCTCTCGTCGGCAAAAACGGCCTTCCGTTCAAAGCCGGGGTGCCGGGCGTGGTCGGGCCGGCGGGAGGGTCGCGGCTGGCTATACAGCGCGGGTTCGGCTTCCGTCCTCGCCATTCGCGCCCCTGCCGGCTCGGTAGAAGCACCCGTGCACAAGTCGCAGTCCCGAAATCCGAAGCAAAACCGTTCTTAGGTCGGACCAGCCTGGCCGCAAACGACGTAACGGCGGCACGCCTGGGGCTGGGGAGGCAATCGACAGTCTGGGACTGTTTCAGCCGCCGCGCCCAGCCTGCGGCTTCTTCTTTGGCTTCGATCCACCTCAAGAGGCGTTCGCTCTCGCGCGTTCGCGCGCCTCACGACGACGTTCGCGGCGTTCGCGCCGCCGCTTGGCACGGTCGGCGGGTTGCCGCAGCGGAGGAACCGGCGCTGTCTCGGATACCAATTGGGGAGCCTCATCGGCTGCGGCCTGTTGGGCCGGCTCGGATGCCTCCGGGCGGGCTTCCATGAATTCAAGCACTGCCCGACCCTTTGCCGTGATCTTCCAGCCCCCGCTGATGCGTTCGACTAAGCCTTGAGAAAAGATGTCGAGGTCGGGGACCTGCGCAGCGAGGCGCTTGGTCCGGTCCGCCCAATCGCGGCCGCTGGTCGCCAGAATGGCCATGTCGCGCTTGAGGTCCTCCATGACGGCGAAGCCGTCCGGATAGCTCACCAGGATCTTCAGCACCGTGACCTGAAAATTCACGCCCGCCTCGACCGATCAGCGCCACATCGTAGGCGCCCGCCAAAGGGCGTCACGGCCGGCCTGCGTGAGTTCGTCCTCGATACCTCGCCTCTGGTAGCCGCCTGCAGGATTACTGCGCACGAGGACGGCCCATTGCGACCCTCGCAAAGTAACCGTCCGACCAGCGCGCTACGCGGATTCGCAGCCCGATTCACCGTCGTCGCTCAGGCGTGTTGGCCGGACTGGCGCATCCTCTGATACGCCATGACCGCGGACACGCGGTTTGTCGCGCCGCACTTCTGCATGATGCTGCTCATGTAATGCTTGACGGTCTTTTCGCTGATCTTGAGCTTGTCGGCGACCATCCTGTTAGTGGCGCCGCTCTCGACCTCTGCGATGATCTGGAGTTCGCGATGGCTGAGACCGACGTCCATCGACGTCGCCTCCTTCTGCTGAACCGCCGAAAGCAGCCGCGCCGCGAACTCCGGCGAGACGAAAGAGGTCTCGTTCTTGAAGACCGCCCAGATTGCCGCCTTCAATTCGCTCGCGCTGACACCCTTCAGGATGTAGCCGTGCGCGCCCGCGTTCAGGGCCGCGATGCCGGTCTGCGGATCGTCGCAGGCGGTGAGTATGACGCAATGCGTTCCGGGAAATTCCACGCACAATTGCTTGAGGGTCTCCAGGCTGTTGCCGGGAATCCCGAGATCGAGAACGAGGATGCTCGGGCGATGGGCTTTTGCGATGTCCAGCGCGTCTGCCGTAGAGGCGCCTTCGGCTACGACCTTGAAGCGAGCCTCCGCCCGAAAAACGGCGGCCAGTCCTTGGCGATAGATCGGATGATCGTCGACGATGGCAATAGTGGCCTGCTCACTCGAATTTTCCATATATGTACTCTCACAATCAAAAAACACTGCGGAAAAGTGGCATTTCAGAATGCTGCGAGAATAGGCATCGTAAGGATAAAGTTTCAACCACTTTTGATCGGTTGACTATCTTTTGAGTGTTCATCGCTAGTTCCTGCAGTGGAACTTGGGACGAAAAGCTCGCACGAAATCTCCGCGCCTTGCCCCGGGGCGGAGATCACCGAGAAGGTGCCGCCGAGCGCTCTCACGCGGGAAGCCATCCCCGTCATTCCAAGACCGGAAGGGGGCTTGACTGCTATACGCGGAAAACCGCACCCGAGGTCGCGAACCGAAAGTCGCAGTTTTCCGGCACCGTAGCTAACCATCACCGTCTGCCGGTCGCTCCCCGAATGCTTGTAGGCGTTGTTCAACGCCTCCTGCGTCACTCGAACGACGCAACGTACCGCATCGCGAGGCAATTTCTTAGGCACTCCGGTCGTCTGGAAATCGACGACGCAGGCGGCGCGGCCTTCATGCGCTGCGATGATTTTCCGGAGCATCTCGGTGAGATTGCCATCATCGCCAAGATCGGGAAGAAGGAGATCGGCGGCGATCGCGCGCAGCTCCTTGAGCGCGTCCTGAAGGGCGCTCCGGAATTCCGTCAGGAGCGCTCGCGCTTTGGGTGTGCGGCCGTCCAGCTCCTGCTCCAGACCTTCGATCCGCAGCAGCGCGAAGGATATCAGCTGCGCTGGGCCGTCGTGGAGCTCGGCTCCGAGCCGTGTGTGGACAAGATCGTCGATATGAACGGCAGTGCAAAGCGCGTCTTCTCTTTCAGATTTGAGGATATCGTTCTTGCGATGCAGCAGCACCTTCTCCCGGAACCGCTGCTTGATCGCGGTCCTCTGCCTTTTGATCGTCGTGCTTCCCTGATGGACCACAATGAACAGAGCCAAGAGGGTGACGAGACCTGCAGACCCGACAACCGACCAGGCACCGCGGACGGCGCTTGCCTGATCGCGGAGAAGCGCGCCGGCGTCTTCGTAGATTTCGGCGACGGCGATGATCCTTTCCGTCTCGTTCTTGTAGAGAGGCAGAAATATCTCATAGAGTGGCATCGACAGCGAGCGTTCGAATTCGCTGTCGTCATCCTCAAGGTCCGCCATTCCCGCACGAATTTGCCCTTGCAGCGAAGGTGCGAGGTCGGTCGTCGGAAATCGCCTTCCGATAAGGCTCTTTTGCGTGCTGAAAACAATGGTGCCATCCCGCCCCCAGATCTTGATGGAGGCGACATGCCGCCTGGCTTTCAGCAATTCGGCGACCGCGTCCAGGCCGCGAAGGTCTTCGGCACTCGGCGCCCCCCCGCCGTCCATTGACTGGACGTAGGGCTCCACGAAATTCGTCATGTACAGCGCAGCGGCGCCGCTGGTGCCGCGCAGAACGCCCTCGGCGATGCGATTGCCGACCCATCCTCCGACGGCCGCGACGGAAAGCGATAGCACAAGCGAAGACAACAGCGCGAACTGCCCGAAGAGCGACCTTCGAATCCACCAGCTACGCAGCCGGCTTCTGAAAATCCGGAGGAATGCGTTGGTCGTCCTTTCGGACTCGGGCTGGCCTTCACAGGCTCTCAATGAGGCACTGTCGACGCGACCAATCTGCCGATCAGCTTCATCGGCGGCGGAGACTTCCCCCACGACTGGCTCCATGACGATCATTCTCGAACAATGTCATTGATGAACAGATGCTTAAATCAGCGACATCATATGCTTCGATCGAAGCAGCTTTCAACTTCCGCGAAACATGGTGAAGATCGCAGCCCCGCTCGTACGGCTGGTCTGAAGTGGCGCGTCAGGGTTAACGCCACCGCAGGAGTTGGCCGACCTTCCCTCGGATGCGCGCCTGCCGCCGAAAGACCGATCTGGCTTCGGACTAAAGTCGGAAGCAAGGGACTTTGGTCGCCCGCGACCCATCCGACCATCGACGGAAGTTTTCGCTCGACCTTCTGCCCTACCGCGCCCACGCACGACTCGACATGCTTTTGCAATGTGGGAGATCCGGCCGTCCGGTCTCCATGGACCTTGGCAGGAGTGGATCATGGCGAATTATCTCAAGCCGTTCGTAATCGATCAGAGCGACATCGACTTCATTCTCAGCCAGGTCAACTTCCGCCCGCTGTTCGATGCGGCGGGCAACGCCATCATCCTTTGGGACGGCACGGGTGCGGTATACGACTCGCACGGCAATCTCATCGGCAGCGGCGGGACCGTCGCCGGCGACGCGACATCGACGGCTGCCATCGCGCAGTGGGGACAATCCTACTATTCCGAATTCGACTTCGCCGGCCTGCGGGATCCCAGCGGCCTCAACAACAACCTCTCGCTCATCAACGCCACCTTCGGCGCGGTCGACCAGATCTTCACCCGCTCGGGGGCCGCCGACTACGCCGGCTATTCGTCCGTGATGCAGGCGGTCGCCGACCGCGCCTACGCGGCCGCCAAGACCTACTACTCCTCCTACAGCGCCGCGACCGGCGGTTTCAACCCGGCACTCAACGGCGACTACGCCGTCAAGGCGGATCCGGCCGGCGCCCAGACCGCGGCCGACGGCATCAAGATCGATCTGCCGAACGTCGTCGACTATACGCCCCGCATGATCAGCCTGACGACGACGACGGCGGGTGTCGCCTTCGACACCTGGGCAAACCACCAGGGCGACGCCGGAGCATCCTCGCACCAACCGAACGAAATCTACTACGACCCGGCGACCGGCACCGCCAAGGTGCTCGACTGGGGCCAGCTCGCAACTGTGGCTGACGGCGGGCTCGGCCAAGTCGACACCCAGGCACGGCTTGCGGCCTCGGCCGGCCAGAACGACCATTTCATCGGCGGGCTCAATCCCGGCGTGTCGCCCTCGAACGGCTTCTTCGTGCTGTTCGGCCAGTTCTTCGACCATGGCTTGGACTTCATCGGCAAGGCTTCGGGCCAGACCATCAAGATCGCACTCGCCAGCGACGATCCGCTGTACGGCATGCTGGGACCGGACGGGCAGCCGGTGCACGAAATCACCATCAACCGCGCCACCGTCCAGACCGTCGACGCCAACGGCCCGGAATACGTCAACCACACCTCTCCCTTCATCGATCAGAGCCAGACCTACGGCTCCCACGAGCAGCTCACCACCCTCCTGAGAGAATGGGTCAAGGACCCGGCCACGGGACAGTACCACGCAGGCATGAACCTGTTCGACGGGCAGACGCTTGAGACCGCCTGGACCAGGGCGGACGGGGTCTCGACCCACCAGACGCTACCGACGCTCGACGAATTGCGCGCCCATGTCGACACCACCGGACGAGACGCGCTGACCTGGGAGGACGTCAACGACCTGCGCAACCGCGACGCCTCAGGCCACGTCATCGCCGGCACCAGCGGCTCGGCACTGCTGCTCGACATGAACCCGCGCTTCGACGCCGGCCACATGGCCGGATTCTACGACAAGAACGCCAACGGCGCGCAGGACGCCGGAGAGGCGAGCTACGGCACGCCGGGGCAGTCCGCCAAGGTGGCTGCGGCGATCTCGACCATCGACGGCTACGTCAAGACCACCTACGGCGCGGGATCCAGCTTCGGGGTCGATGCGACCACGCACAAGCTGACGCTGTTCATGGAGAACCTTCCCGCCGGCGCACCGGCGGGAACGCCGCACACGCTGGACGGCGCCAACGCGCTCTTTCCCTTCGTCAACTTCGCAGACTTCAGCATCACGAGCCCGGCCGGGGCGCTGCACGAGGCCGTGGGCGAGATCCTGATGGCATCGGTCGGAGACCATTACGTAGCCGGCGACGGGCGCGTGAACGAGAATTTCGGTCTCACCTCGATCCACCACGTGTTCCACGAAGAGCACAACTACCAGATCCAGAACATCATCGAGGCGCTGCACACGCAGGACGTGGTCTCGGGCGACGCGACCCACGCCGCGCTGCACGGCTTCCAGATCGACACCGGGCACGGCATGAACGCCGCCGGCGACTACCTGGACGCCACCGGCAACATTTCCTGGAACCAGGACAAGATGTTCGAAGGGGCCAAGCTGGTCGTCGAAATGGAGTACCAGCACGCCGCAGTCGACCAGTACGCACGCAACGTCTCCCCCAACATCCAGGAGTTCGGCGCCTACTCGACGGAGGTCGACTCCGCGATCTCCCTTGAATACTCCCAGGCCGCCTTCCGCTTCGGCCACTCCACCCTGCGCGAAACGATCGATACCATCGATCCGTCCGGCGGCCTGACCGGCAAGATCATGGGGTATGCCCTGAAGGCGGCCTTCCTGGCCCCGGACAAGTTCGCCGACGTCGGACCTTCGGCGATCGTCCTCGGCATGACGCACCAGCAGATGAACGAGGTCGACGAGTTCGTCACCCCGGCGCTCAACCAGGGTCTGCTCGATCAACCGCTCGACCTCGCCGCGATCAACATCGCCCGAGGCCGCGATGTAGGCATGCCGACCTTGAATGAGGTGCGCCACATGCTGGGCTATTCGGAATACACCAGCTGGAACGATTTCGGCCAAAACATGCAGCACCCGAGCTCGCTGGCCAACTTCATCGCCGCCTACGCCTTCGACGGTGACCTGGACAAGGCTAACACCATCGTCGGAATCGTCGACGGCAGCGTCGCGGCCGGCACGCTCGGCATCTCGCTCGATCAGGCCTATGGCTTCATGAATGGCGACGAAGCCGCCGGCGGCGTCGGCACGCTCGCCTTCAACCAGATCGATACCTGGCTCGGCGGGCTGGCCGAAGTCCACCAGCCGGGCGGCCTGCTTGGCGAGACCTTCGACCGCATCTTCGTCGATCAGATCGAGAAGCTGATGGACGGCGACCGCTTCTACTATCTCTACCGCCTGTTCGGCGTCCAGTTCGGCACCGAGATCGTCAACGCCCAGCTGAAGGACATGGTCGAACGCACCACCGGCCTGACTCACCTCAACGGCAACATCTTCGGATACGCCGACCAGTACGTCGACCTCGGCGCCCACAAGGAAGTGTTGGCTCCCGGACAGATTGAATACCTGACGACCGGCAACGAGCACAAATACGGCGACATTGCCGCGGTCGACGCCGGAACGATCGGCATCTACTCGAACGGTGGTCGCGGCAACCTGAACGACGGCCACGAAGTCGTCATCGGCGGCGTGCACTACATCCAGGACACGCGCCTGGCTGACACCGATCCCAACAGCGCCTACGGGCAGAACGGCTTCGTCAATCTCGACGGCACGCCCAATTCCGGCGCCGAATCCAACGAGATCATAGTCGGCTCGAAGGGTGCCGACCTGATCTACGCCCAAGGCGGCGACGACACCGTCTACGGCGAAGACGGCAATGACAGGATCTACGGCAGCTACGGCATCGACCGCCTATACGGTGGCGGGGGTTCCGACACAATCTACGGCGGCGACAACCCCGATCTGATCGACGGCGGCGCCGGCGACGACTTCCTGTACGGCGAATCGAGCGGCACCGACATCAACGGCCTCGACCAGGTCATCGGCGGCGCCGGTAACGACTACATCAACGGCGGCCTCGGCATCGACAAGCTGTTCGGCGGTACCGGCGACGACGTCATGTACGGCGAACAGGACACTGACCCGTTCTTCGAAGGCAACGACGGCAACGACTACCTCGACGGCGGCTCTGGCACGGACATGCTGTACGGCAGCAACGGCGACGACATGCTGCTCGACGGCACCGACGTCGACATCTCCTTCGGCCAGGCAGGCGACGACTGGTTCAAGGTCGGCGACATCGCCCAGGCCCTGAGTACGGGACCGGACGAAGTCCTGGGCGGGGATGGCGTCACCGACGAGGGTAATACTCCCGGCACGATCGGTTTCGACATCATGGACTTCAGTCTGCAGCACGCCCGCCCCGTCGGCGTCACCTACGACCTCGATATGCAGGCGAACCCGCTGGCCGCCGTCAACAGCGCGCAGTCGGTCCCGGCGGCGTTCGAGCTCGAAGGCCTGGTCGGCAGCGTGTCCGACGACAATCTGGGCGGCGACTCGGGCGACAACTGGGTGGTGGGCGGCTCCGGCGCCGATCTGCTGACCGGCGACGCGGGCAACGACGTTATCGTCGGCGGCTCGGTCCGGCTCGACACCCTGATCGGCCAGTACATCCAGGGGCACGACGCGCAGGGCAGCGAGATCGCCTCGACCTATGATCACAACAACAACAACGACGGCTCAACGGAGGCGTTGCGGCTGCAGGACGCCCGCTATCAGGGAGCCTCGCATCGCGTCGCATACGACGATACCCTTGGCGCCGGACTGCTCGACAACGCCGCGCTGGGCACACAGGTGTTCGACAAGCATTTCACCGAAATGCTGCGCACTCAATTCTTCAAGGACAACATGCTCGGTGACGGCGGGACGGACGCCAGTACGCTGGCCAAACCGGACATCGCGGTCTTTACCGGCAACTACGCCGACTATCGCATCGACCCCATCTCATTCCAGAGCGCCCATGAGGGGACGGTCACGGCCTACAAGGTGACAGACCTCCGGGATCCGAACGGCGTCGACGCCAACGGGGCGCCGATCGTCACCGACGGCACCGACTTGGTCGTGGGTGTGGAGCTGCTGCGCTTCGCCGACCAGGACTTCTCGCTGATCAACACGCCCCCGAACCTGAAGCTTCACGCCTTCGATCCCGGCGCCGCAGCCGACAACTTCGCCTCCAGTACCTACGCCGGCGGCTCGAACTGGACCGGCAATTGGAGCGAAACCGGCGACAACTTCAACGGCGCGGTCAACGGCAACGCCGCCGCGGGACAGATTCGCGTGGGCTCGCAGCAGTTGCAGTTCACGGACAACGCCGACGGGGCCACTGTCCAGCGGGTGGTGAACCTTGCCGGGGTCGTGGAGGCGAAGCTTGCCTTCACCTACAACCAGAACAGCTTCGACAACGGCGACTTCGTCCGCGTCCTCTTCACCGCGGATGCCACGGCGGCGACGCCGGCGTTCCACGAACTCGGGACCATCACCAATGCGGCCGGCTTCGGCACCCATACGTTCTCCGCCGATCTTCTCGCGTCCCTGAACGCCGGCGAGACGGTGACCGCCAACGCCGCTCTCCGGTTCGAGGTGGTCAGCTCGGCCACCAACACGGGCAACAGCGCCAACAACGGCACCATCTCGATCGACAACATCTCCGTCGACTACGTCAGGCCCGCGGCGGCTCCGAGCACCGACTACGTCGCGACGTTCACGGAGAACGGAAATGCCGTCGGCATCGCCAACCATCCGGGAATCGTCGACGACGGCACGCAGCTGATGTCCGCGAAGGTCGTCCTGACCGGCAGGGTCGCGGGTGACACGCTCAACGCGAACGACATCGCCGGCGACGGTATCGCGAGCTCGGTCGACAATTCCGTTGCCGGGCAGATCACCGTCAGCCTGACGGGCAAGGCCTCGATCGCGGCCTACCAGAACGCGATCCAGGCGATCACGTTCTCCAGCAACTCCAACAACCCGACCAATGCGGACCGCATCGTGCACGTCACCGTCAATGACGGCTTGGCCGACAGCAACGTCGCAACCACGACTATCCACGTGACTCCGGTCAACGATCCGCCGAGCGTAGGCGCCGACCACGTCTACACCAACGTCGGCAACGTCGCGAACGGCATCGTGGTGCCGGACTGGGCGTTGCTCGCCAACGACAGCGACACGGATGGGCCCAACGCGCTGGCGATCACCGGGGTCGGCTCCTTCAACAGCCTCTCGGCGGTCCATGCCGCTGGCGCGGTCACCGTCACCGACAGCGGAACGAGCGGCAACCCGGCAAGGCCGAACGGCGGCTCGTTCTCCTATACGGTGAATGACGGCGTCGCACCGGCCTCGGCCACGGTCACAGTGACCGCGGTCAACGGCACGACGATCAACGGGTCGAGCGGCAACGACATCCTGGTCGGAAGCGCGGCCAACGACGTCCTCACCGGCGGACGCGGCGACGACACGGTCTTTGCGGGCGGTGGCGACGACAGCATCGGCTGGTCGGTGACCAATCCGGTCAAATTCGGCAACATCACCATCATTCCCGAACTGCCGGACGGCCGCGACTTCGTCGACGGTGGCGCCAACGGCGCGGCGGGCGACCGCTTCACGGTCACCGGCAACAACACGGCGGAATCCTTCGCCATCTACTCCAACACCGACGACTGGGACGGTGCCGGTCCAGGCACGGGCAGCAGCGCGGCGCATGCCGGCTTCACGGGCCTGCATGCCGGCACCGAGATCGTCGTCGCCCGCAACGGGACGGTGATCGCGGAACTCGACAACATCGAGGAGATCACGATTAACTCCCTCGACGTCACCGCCAACAACAACAACGGTGGCCTCGACGGCGGCACGGTCGCCGGCGACACGGTCTCCATCATCGGCAACTTCACCGGCACCAGCCTGAACTACAGCACGATCACGGTGAACGGGGGCGCGGGCGCCGACACCGTCGACATCTCCGGCTTGACCTCGGACCACCGCATCGTGTTCCACGGAGGCGGAGGCGACGACCAGGTCACCGGCACCCTGCGGCCGCAGGACGTGGTCGACACCCAGACCGGACAGCCTCCGGGCGACCAAGGCGGGACCGGCGATAGCGGCGGCCAAGGCGGCTCCGACGACGGACAAGGCGGGGGCTCCGAGGACGACCAACATTGTTCGCCGGGCGACCATCAACACGACGGACAAGACGGTGCCGGCACGCCGATTCCGACGATGCCGCCCGCGATCAACCCGGGCATGGCCGAAGGCCAGATCGGAACTGCAGCCGCCGACGTGATGGTCGGGACGGCCGGCGACGACGTCCTCAGTGGTCTGGACGGCGACGACGTGATCCTCGGCAACGACGGTGCCGATACGCTGAAGGCCGGAGCCGGAGACGACCTGGTGAAGGCCGGTGCAGGCGACGACGTGGTGTTCGGCAACGAAGGCAACGACGATCTCTTCGGCGGCGCCGGACGCGACCTGATCACGGGCGACGCCGGCGACGACCGCCTGTTCGGCGATGCGGGTGACGACGCCCTGGAAGGCGGTGCAGGCAACGACACCGTCTACGGCGGCGCCGGCAGCGACCGGATCATCGCGACGGTCGGCGACGGCAACGACACCTACTTCGGCGACACCGAGGAAGACACGCTGGACTACTCGGCGATCTCCGCCAACATCACGGCCGATCTCGGCAACGGCATCGGCCAGCACGGCAGCGTCGCCAGCGCCCAGAGCGGCACCGACCAGATCTTCGGGTTCGAGGACTTCATCGGCGGCTCCGGCAACGACACCATCGTGGCGAGTTCGGCGGCGAACGTCATGGACGGCGGCGGAGGCAACGACACCTTCGTGTTCGGCTCCGCCGCCGACGCCAACGGCGACACCATCAAGGGTTTCCAGCCCGGCGATAAGATCGACCTGTCGGCCATCGACGCCAACACGGGGGCGGCTGGCAACCAGTCCTTCGTGCTGTTCGCCGGCAACGTCTTCACCTCGGCCGGACAGGTGATCGTCACCCAAGAGGTCAAGGACGGCGCGGAGCACACCTTCGTCTCCGGCAACACCAACGGCGACACCGCGGCCGACTTCAAGATCGACCTCGGCGCCGGCAACCACGCGCTGACGACCGCCGACTTCAACGGCGTGCACTAGGCGCAACCGACCATCACCCGGGCGAACCGCCGCCCGGGTGAGCACGACGTCACCGAAGCCAAGGGCAAGGGCAGGACACGATGGGCAAGAGCGCGAAGCGGAAGAAATCGACAGAGAATCCGATCGGCAGCTACCGGGGCATCGGTCTTGTCCTGTTCGGAGTGTCCGGAATCATCAATTTGCTGGCGCTGACCGGCTCGTTCTACATGCTGCAGATCTACGACCGGGCGCTGACGAGCCACAGCATCCCGACCCTGGCGGCGCTCTCCGCGCTCGCCATCGGGCTCTATCTGTTCCAGGGCATGTTCGACATCCTGCGCTCGCAGATCCTGGTTCGCCTCGGGGCCCGCCTCGACGCCAAGCTGGCGCCCTTGGCGCACCACGTCGTCATCGAGATGGCCCGCTACGGCTACTCCACCTCCGAGGCGCTCGAGCGCGGCCGCGACGTCGATGTCGTGCGCGGCTTCCTGGGCAGCCAGGCCCCCATCGCCTTCTTCGACCTGCCATGGATGCCGCTGTTCCTCGGCTTCGTCTATTTGCTCCATCCCGTCCTGGGGCTGGTCACGCTGGCCGGCGCGGTGGTTCTGATGTCGCTAACCGTCGCGACCGAACTGCTGACCCGACGGGCCGGCAGGGAGACCCACCAGGCGGCGGTGCTGCGCTCCACGCTGGCGGATTCGCACGCCCGCAACGCCGACATCCTGCGGGCGATGGGCTTCGGCGGCCGCGCCGTAGCCCGGTTCGAAGCCGCCAATGCGCGCCATCTGGCGCTCCAGACCCGAACCAGCGACATCAGCGGCAGCTTCGGCGGAATGGCCAAGGTGATGCGCATGATGCTGCAATCGGCGCTGCTGGGGCTAGGCGCGTTCCTCACCATCAAGGGCGAGCTTTCGGCGGGCGCGATCATCGCCTGCTCGGTGGCTTCGGCGCGGGCGCTGGCGCCGATCGATTCTGCCACCGGCAACTGGAAGGTGATCGCTGCAGCGCGGCGCAGCTTCAACCGTCTGAAGCAGACGCTCGCTGCGGCAGAAGATGGCAGCCACATCCTGCCGCTTCCCAAACCCTGCGCGAGCCTGAAGGTCGAAGGCATCACCGTGGTCGCGCCGGGTAGCGGCACGGTGCTGGTCGGCGAAGTCGGTTTCGAGCTCAATGCGGGCGAGGCGCTCGGCCTGATCGGGCCCAGCGGTGGCGGCAAGACCTCCTTGGCCAAAGGTCTCGTCGGCGTTTGGCCGCTGCTCAGGGGCAAAGTCCGGCTGGACGAGGCGGATCTCGACCAATGGCGCGCCGATGCCCTCGGCGAGCATATCGGCTACCTGCCGCAGGACGTCTCGCTGCTCGACGGCAGCATCGCCGAGAACATCTCGCGGTTCGAGACCGAGCCCGACGCCCGCAAGATCATCGCCGCGGCCAAGGCAGCCGGAATCCACGAGATGGTCACGCGCATGCCGGACGGCTACCAGACCGAACTAGGGCCCTCGGGCACGGCGCTCTCTGCCGGCCAGCGGCAGCGCATCGGTTTGGCGCGCGCGCTCTACGGCGATCCCTTCCTCGTCGTGCTCGACGAGCCGAACTCGAACCTGGACGCGCCAGGCGAAGCGGCGCTGGGCGAGGCCATCGAAGGCGTCAAGGCGCGCGGCGGGATCGTCATCGTGATTGCGCACCGTCCGAAGGCGCTGGCGGCGGTCGATTATGTCGGTGTTGTCCAGGGCGGCAAGCTGGTTGCGTTCGGACCGAAGGACAAGGTGGTCGGCGCGCCGGCGGCGCCGATCCCGTTCCCGACCGCAGCGACGGCCTGATCAGCGGGAGGTGGCTATGGACGAACGGCTGTCCTTGGGAATTCCGGACCGCAGCGCGCTCGACGCGCCGGCGCGTCGGTTCGCGCTCATCGACGAACGGTCTCGCGTCAGTTCCATCGTGCCCGCGATACTGCTCGCATCGTGGGGACTTCTGCTGAAACAGGTGTTCGGCAGCGGCAAGGAGGAGGCGCCCCATCAGCCGAAGCCGGACTCCGGGGACCCGGCAACACAGTCGGAAACGGATACGTCGTCTACGCCTTCGATCGCCGCGGAGCGGAACGCAGGATCGTCCGAGCTCGTCCGCGCCTTCGGACTGCAGGCGGTGTCGATGAACGAGGCGTTCGAGCCGGCCGTCGATCCGGACAGGCTCAGATTTGCCAGGACCGAGGAGCCGCGTCTGTCGCTGGTCCCGGCCAACCAAAACGCGCCCGCTCCCGCGCATCCGCTGCCGAGGGCGCCGGAGGCGACACCGGCCGCTGGCGGCGGCGGAGGCGGTGGTGGCGGTGGTGGCGGTGGGGGAGGGTCTTCCGACGACCACACCAGGCCCCCCGTCGACGAGCCCAAAAAGCCGCCGCCGACGAGCAAGGACCCGCCCCCCGATCCGCCGAAGCGGGTCAACCATGCCCCGGTGAGCGCAGGGGCGGTCGATCTCGGCAGTGGGCTCGTCAATGAAGCCTTCATCATCTCGCTCGCCCAACTGCTGAACGGCGCCAGCGATCCGGACGGCGACCGGCTTTCGGTGCAGGCCCTTCAGGTCGACCACGGGTCGCTACAGGCCTTGGGAGCGGACCGTTGGCTCTACACGCCCGAGCACGACGAAGTGGGTCCGGTCCAATTCAGCTACCGCATCTCCGACGGCACCGCCTCCATCGTCCAAGCGGCGCACGCGAATCTGCATGCCGCACCCGACGAAGAGATCCACGGCACCGAGGGCGACGACTTCCTGATCGGAACGCCCTTGGTCGACGTGATCGATGCCGGCGCCGGCAATGACATCGTCTACGGTCGCGAAAGCGCCGACACGATCTACGGGGGCGAGGGCAACGACCGACTGGTGGGCGGCGACGGCAACGACACCCTGTTCGGAGGCCCGGGCAACGACGTCATCTTCGGGGGGGCGGGGAGCGACACGCTGTTCGGCGAAGCCGGCAACGATACCCTCTACGGCGAGGACGGGAATGATCTCATTCTGGGCGGCGAAGGCGACGACTTTGCGTCCGGCGGGCAGGGCGACGACACGATCCTGGGCGGCGCCGGAAACGACACCCTCCAGGGCGACGTGGGGAACGACAGGATCGAGGGCGAGCAAGGCGACGACCATATCGACGGCGGCGCCGGCAACGACGTGCTGCTCGGCGGCGCGGGCAACGATTGCATCGTCGGCGGGGCCGGCGACGACGTGCTGCTCGGCGGCGCGGGCAACGATTGCATCGTCGGCGGGGCCGGCGACGACACGGTCCACGGCGGGGAAGGGAACGACCGTATCGACGGCGGTGCCGGGAATGACACCCTACGCGGAGACGCCGGCGACGACCACATCGTGGGCGGGCTAGGCAACGATGACCTGGATGGCGGGACCGGCGACGACGTGCTCTCGGGCGGCGCCGGCGACGACTCCCTGCAGGGCGGCGCCGGCGACGACCATCTCGACGGGGGCGCCGGCAACGACGTGCTGGCGGGTGGCGCCGGCAACGACTGCATCGACGCCGGCTGTGGGGACGACGTGATCGTTCTCGGCGTCGAGGCTGGCCACGACGTCATTCACGGCGGGGACGGCGAAGACACTCTGGATCTGTCCCAAATCGTGTTCGACGAGAACGTAGACCTGCCCGACGGCATCGTCGAAATCTGCGACGGGCAGACCGCGCAGATTTTCGAGATCGAGAATGTCCAGGGCGGCCACGGTCGCGACCGCCTGGTTGCCGACGCCCATGTGAACATCATGGAGGGCGGCGACGGCAACGACACGTTCGTCTTTCAGGACCTGGCTTCTCTGAAGAACGACGGCGGGCCGCGCGATCACATCGTGGACTTCAGTGTCGGCGACAGGCTCGACCTGTCCAGAGTCGGACAGGAACTCGACGATTTCTCCGGCAAAAAACTGTTCTTCGCCGGCGCCGACCAGGCGACGTTCGACGAGGTGGGCGCCGTCGGCTTCCGCCATGAAATTGTCTCCGACCAGGAGATCACGATCGTGTTCGGCCACCTCGACGATGATGCGAAGCACGAATTCGAGATCGTGCTGGACGGCAATCTCGATCTTGACGAGAGCAGTTTTGTCTTCACGGCCCCCCAGCAAACGAACGCGCACCACTGAACGTGAAACGGCAGCGTGCCGGTTCTAAGAACGGAGCTCGAGCGATGAACCAAAATTCCACGGAAAGGGCCGCACGCGCTGCGGACCAGTCGTTCGGCATCCGCTCGCGCGTGGCGATGGCGGCCGTTCTCGGCATCGCTCTTATCGGCGGGTGCGGCGGCTGGGCGGTGCATGCCGAGCTGACCGGCGCCGTAATCGCGCAAGGCAAGGTCACGGTCAGGAAGCAGGTCAAGCTGATCCAGCACCGCGACGGCGGCATCGTGGGCGAGATCCTGGTCGCCAATGGCGACGCCGTAAAGGCGGGCGACATTCTCGTCAGGCTCGACGAGACCCAGACCAAGGCGGAACTCGGCGTACTCAAGGGGCAGCGCGCGGAGCTCGAGGGCCGCAGGGCGCGGCATGTGGCCGAGCGCGACGGGGCCACCTCCATCATGTTCGATTCCCGGTTCGAGCACGACCCGTTCACGGCGGAGATCGCGCGGGGCGAGATCCGGCTCTTCAACGAGAACTTGGCGGTACGTGAGGCCAGGCGCGATCAGTTGTCGCTGCAGATCGCGCAATTCGAGGAGCAGGTCCGTGGGCTGACGGCACAACAGGAGGCCAACGCCAGCGAGCGCAAGATGGTCAGGGAAGATCTCGAGCGTCTGACGCCGCTCTACAACAAGGGTTTTATAGAAATCGGCAAGATCCGCACCATGGAGCGCGATCTCGTCAAGATCGACGGCCTCAAGGGCGAGATCGACGCCAACATCGCGCGAGTGAAAGGACAGATCAGCGAGTCGCGGATCAAGATCATCGAATTCGATCAGCAGGCGCGCACCGACGGCCAGCGGGACCTGCGCGAGGTGGATGGCAAACTTGCGGAGCTTCAGGAACGAATCGTGGCGTCGCTGGACCGTTTGTCGCGCATGGTGATCCGCTCGCCGATCTCCGGCACCGTCAACGAGCTCGCGGTCAATTCCGTCAACGGCGTGATCTCCCCCAAGGAAACGCTTATGTCCATCGTCCCCGAAAACGCCGACTTGGTCGTCGAAGCGAAACTGTCTCCGACCGACATCGACCAGGCCGCGACCGGACAGCCGGCACGCCTAAGGTTCTCCTCCTTCAACCAGCGGACTACGCCGGAGGTGGCCGGTACGGTCGAAACGATCGGAGCGGCGGCCAGCCTGGACCAGGCCAGCGGCCAGACGTACTATCTCAGCACCATCGCGATCGCGGGTGGCCAAAGGCAAGTGGCCGGCAAGCCGATCGTGCCCGGCATGCCGGTCGAGGTTTTTCTCACCACCGGCGATAGGACCGCGCTTTCCTACCTGATAAAGCCGTTTACCGATCAGATGATGAAATCCTTCCGGGAGGAGTAGAACGCCTGTTCCCTGTTGCGAAAATGTTCAACATCAATCCCGCCTTCGCGGCGCGTGGCCGAAACAGGCTGGCGCCGGCGTTGCTTGCGATCATGATTTTGTCAGGCGCAAGCTCGCAGGCGCGCGCAGCCGACCATTCGTCGCCCGATCTAGGCCTGCCCGTCGACTGCCGCTTGGGCGTGGACTGCTTCGTGCAACAGATGCCCGACGTCGATCCAAGCGATCAGGCGTTGGATCCGCTCTGCGGCAACGCCACGTACCAGGGGCACGACGGCTGGGACATTCGCATCCGCACGCTCAAGGACTTCGACCGCCAAACGCCCGTGATCGCAATTGCCGACGGAACGGTCGCGCGCGTAAGGGACGGCATCCCAGACCGCATCTACGACCGGGCGCAGGACAAAGATACCGCGGGAAAGGAATGCGGTAACGGCGTTCTCGTGGAGCATTCCGGGGGACTGGCCTCGCAATACTGCCACCTCAAGGAAGGCAGCATCTTCGTGAGGCCCGGAGCGCATGTGAAGAAAGGCGAGCGCCTGGGGTCGGTCGGGGCATCCGGATTGGCCGAATTTCCGCATGTGCACCTCTCAGTCCGACGGGATGGCAAGCCGATCGAGCCCCTGACGGGCCGGCCACTTGGAATCGGTCGAGAAGCCTGCGGTGCAACCGCAGGAAGCCTTTTCGAACCGGCCGTCCGGGATGCACTTTCCGGGTCGGCCTCCGCGATCCTGCTGGTCGGGCTCACAAGCGCTCCGCCCGAGCTTGCGAACCTCGTTCGCGAAGGTGAACCAGCCGTGCCCAGGACGTCGCAAACCGTCATTGCTTGGGTCTGGGCGATCAACGTCGAGGCCGACACTGTTTTCAGAATGCGCATCGTCGACCCGGACGGAAAAACGCTGATGCACATCGAAACAAAACCTCTCGAGAGACGGAAGGCGAACTACATCGCCTATGCCGGAGGCAAGTCCGCGCAGCGAGCAGGGGAGTATGGACTGCAAATCGAAATGGTTTCGCGCGGGAAGACGATCTCATCGGCCACGCGATCGGTCCTGATCCGAGGCGAGGGGGAACGGTAGCTCGATACGCTGCGAGAACTAACCGCACTTGGAAGAGCTCCCGCCCAAAATTTCTTCGACCGCGGAATAATCCGGCGCTCGTGGTTTTTTGGTTCTATGACGCCAGGAACGCGCAATGAGCCGCTCTGCATCCACGACACAATCGGGCCGATGGCTCCCCAGAAAATTCCGGATCATGGGGATCAAGCTCGTCGCCCTCACAAATGCGTTCAGGGGCTTTGTTGGCCAGTTCGGCTTCCGGTACTGCAAGCGCAGCGAAAAGCTGCGGGGACCCATCCTTTGGCTCGGAGACCTGCACAAACGCAACGACAGGGGCCGGGGCTCCGATGCCGATCCCGCAGTTTCCGAACGTCCGAGCGACCAACGGAGCACACGCTGAAGAGCCCTCTGTCGCTTTGACCAGAAACTTGCGCAATCGTCCTATCGGGACATCCTTCCGAACGAGAGCACCGCATGCCGGGCCGATCTGCGCTCGGACAGCGAGATCCGGATGTTGCAGGGTGGGACAGCGACCGCTCGGCCGAATTCCTGCTCACGTAGGTGGGGGCGGTAGCCTATGCGAACGCGCGGCGCTGCGGCTTGCCCGCTTCTGCTGCCGGATCCCACCTCCCAGCTTGCTGCAATATCGTAGCGCTCGCAGCGGAGTTCCTGGGGCAGCGCCCTGTTTAGCGCGCCGTATCCACAGGGCCCGATTTTTTGCCGGGAGGAGCAAAAGGCTTATCTGGGCCTTGATGGTCCGGGCCTGTCATCACCTCGCTCAACCTGCCCAGCGGCGGCACCGTCACCGCTTCTGGGCTCGACGGGTCGCTGCTCGTCAACCTGACCCACCAGCAATCCACGACGGCCGGGATCCGAGAACCGGGCTAGGCCAGGTGTCAAAGTGCCGCCTCCAGATGCCTCGAAATCGACCGAGATTGACGGTCCGAGCGGTCCACTCGGTGGTACACAGCGGTGGTCACAAAATGCGACCGCTTATAGGAATCCTTGTTTTTCGGCGGTTTTCGTACCTTCGCGGCATCGGGGAAGGGAGTCCCACTCTCTCCGCTGAGGTAAAATCCAATGAGGCGACATGTTCGACGTGCGCGTAGCGACGGCAGGTGATCCGGGGCTCGCGGCCGATTACGCCCCTGTTGATGTGGATGTTCTCGAATCCGGGGCGTAGTCCGGCGGGACGGCGTGCAAGTCGCAGCGAGTCGCCAGCCAGCCGCCACTGCGGAGAACCGCCCTCTCGCGGACACGTCACAGGTGCGGGCGCTGCTGGCCTCGGCCAGGTCGATCGCCTCCTCGACCCGGGCGCTCGCTTCCGGAGACAGCCGGCCCGTCGACTAACGGCTCTCACATGCCGCCGATGTTCAGCGGCCTCGGGTTCGGCACCTCTCATGCGTTCGACACGGCGTACAAGTTCACCAAGGTGCTTAGGAAGCGGAAGAAGTCGGCCGGCTTCATGCGCGGCCTGATGCTGCAGCGGCTGTGCTCGAGTTATGCCAGCGGCCTGGCTACCGCCAAGAAGCTGCTCGCCGGCCGGTCCCTGGAGCATGAGGAGCTCGAACTCGAGCTGGGCGATGAGGGCCTGAGCCTGATCGACGAGGAGCGTCGACACCTTCACACCATCATCGACTCCTGTCACCCCATCCCACGGACCCGAAGTTCGACGCAGTCCTGTATCTCCTGGAAGAACGGCGATGGCTGGACCAGCATTTCGACACGACTAAAATGGATTGCGGAGGGCCTGAGAACTACACCAACCGCCGCGCCCGGGGCCAATGCGTTCGATTTGCGGTACGCCGGCGACGTCGTTCCGAAGGGTGAACGATGGGAGCTCTGCGAGAAGGTGTTGGCGCGCCACGACGTAAAGCAGAGGCTGTCCCGGGGCTGGGGCGAGAGGGGAGCGTGCTGAACAGGTTGCGGTATAGGAAGATGGAAGGGCTTGCCTTGCGATTCAACCCATGAGATCAGTAGGTTGAAAGCTCACGTAAACGGCGCGTCAACCCTATCCATGGCCGAACTCAACCTCGATGGCGAAGGCTGCTCCGCTTTGCGCTTGAGTTCCTCGATCGTGCGCGCCATCGACTCGATCGTTTGATCCTTTTCGGCAACGCGAAGCCTGGCAGCATCGTCGGCTTCCTGCCTGGCCTTGGCCTGGACCGCTTCAACGGACGCTTGAACGCGCTTTTCGACGGTCAAGTCCAACTCACGCTTCTCATCGTCCAACGCGCGCTGCTTGCGAATAAGTTCAGCCTGAGCCTGCTGGGCTTCGGCAAGCTTCCGGTTATTCGCCTCCAGAAGCTGGCGGAGCTCGGCAGCCTCATTAATTTTCGCTGATAGTTCCGCGGCAGAGGCTTCGCGGGCCTTCTTGGCTTCAGAAGCGACAATCCGCTCGCGTTCGGCCGTCAATCGTTTCGCGACCTGGTCCTCGATTGCCTCGCGGTCTTTGGTCAGCTGTTCGCGTTCCAGACGGAGCGCCTCGGTCTTGCGCGCGACTTCAGCATCTTTTCCCGCGAGCTGTTCCTGGAAGCGCCGGCGAGTTTCCTCGAGCAGCGGCGCGGCAAGCGACTCCGTCAGTCAAATTTCGTGATTGCAGTTCGGACAATGTAAGGTAGGCTCGTATGCGCCGATCGCGGCTGCCGCTTTGAAGTTCATCGGTTTGATCTCATTCGTCACTGAGTCGCGATTGAACCGTATTGATGTGTTGGCGCCATAGCGGAATGTGCGTCTCCACATGGGATTTCGAGATCTGGGTTTGAAGATCTGAAATCTGCAGGTGCGGATCTGCCGAATATATTCCATAATCTATGTTATGCGAAACAAAATACGTTTGTTCTTCCAATCGACTAGTCGTACGAAATTCCATAACTATGAACTAGAGATCGATCCTACCCTGCTCGTCCGCGGCGTTGTCGATCGGCGCGATCCTGATCTTTGCGCGCGACAGCCAGTTTTGCGGTCAGGTCTCGGCGTAGCCGTCCAGGCTTGTCGCTGATCGTTGCCGCGCCACTTGGAAGCTGAGACCCGGCGTCAGGCCATCGGAGCAGATGAGACGTGGATCATTCTCCTGCGTTCTTCTCGCGCGCCGCTCTTCGAATAACCTTCATTATGGAATATCCGAAGTCGATTTACTGGCGATCGGCTAGCACGATCGGCCAGCGTTTTGATTTCGGGCCGCGGGATCAGATGGAATTCTTCGCCAAACAGAACGGTGATGTAGACTAGCTTATCGCGGATGTCGCCAAGGGCCCTGGCGTCCCGGAGGCGATCGACCAGAACGACAGGCGCGATCGCCATGTCGGCGCCCGCCAAGGTAAGGACGTCGACGACGTTGCGGACGCCGCCGTTTCCAACTAGTGGCAGCACCCGCAACGCCATTTCGCCGTGTGGTCCGGTCTCCTGACCGGTGGCCAGCATGGTCGCTATTTCCTGGGCTATGGCGAATTCGGTGCTTTGCGGCATGCCGGTAACCAATCCGGCCGTGTAGCGGCTCTTCGATACCGTCACCCCCTTATCGCCGCCGGCGCTCTGCTTGCGCGGAGGCGCCTTCGCGGGCTCGGCCAGAGACGTCTGCGCCGCGCATCGATCGACCAGTTCGCCGATCCAAGCCGTTGCGATCACTGCGGTAAACAGGCCGATCCGAATCGCTCTGCAGACGCTCATTGCTGTAAAACCTGTTCGGTCCGGATCAGCCCCCTTCTCCGCCGTGGGCGGCGCCGTGCCGTCACCTCGATCAACAGGCAATTCCGCCAGAGCGTGACGGACGGAATGGATTCGTCTTGTCCCTCAAACGCATCCAAACCACGGCAGTTCCTGCACTCGCAGGCGGCGTGCGCAAGGCGCGGGCCGAGGCCTACGCGACTACCCCGAGAGTCAGATGATGATGATGTTCGGTTGGACCGATCCGAGATGCCGGCGCGTCAGATCGCGCAGGCAAACCGGGAAAAGCTCGGCACGAAACAAGAGTGTTTTCTGCTTATGGGCGACGCGAAAAAGTCGCGACGATGGCCGAGAATAGAAGGTCTTTGGTGCGTCCGGAGGGCGGTCGCATTTCTCGCGATTTCAATGACTTGCCGAGATGGGTAAAGAAACTAGGTGCATTTCCTGCCTATAAGTGACTTTCAACGCGGAGCCCAAGCTGGCACCAAGTCGGGCGTGGCTCCCTTCCCTAAGCGCCAGCGGCATAGAGCCCTGCCCTCCGAAGGCAAAGGTCACACGTTCGAATCGTGTCGGGCGCGCCAGCTTTTCTTTGTTTTACAACGCGATATGCAGACTCATCCTGAGTCTTCAGTTCTGTTTCATTCGCGTGAGTAAGCAATTGGGAGAAAATTTCTGCACGCCCTTGAATTGGCGCTCGCAATGTAGGTCGGTCCAGTCCATCGAGAGGAAGTTGTTCGGACTAGACTAGGCCGAGTTTGCAGGAGCTAGCGAAATCTAACATCCACGACGACCGCTTCGTAGCGGGTTCAACTGATCGCTGCAACACATTCTGCGAACTTCTCAGCCGGCGTCTGATAGAGCAAGGTCTTTCTCGGCCTTTCATTGAGCTGCCTCGCGATGGCACTGAGCTTGGCTTGGCTGTGCAAAGACAGATCGGTGCCGCGCGGAAGATACTGGCGCAGTAATCTGTTGGTGTTTTCGTTTGAGCCGCGCTGCCAGGGAGACCGAGGGTCACAAAAATAGATCTCGACCTCGGTGGCCAATGTCAGGCGCTGATGGTCGGCAAGCTCTTTGCCTCTGTCCCAGGTCAACGACCGATAAAGCTCGCCAGGCAATCGCTGCGATTGCTTGATCAGCGCCGAGACGACGCTTTCGGTGTCCTTGTTAGCAACCTTGACCAGCATCACGTAGCGAGAATGGCGTTCGACAAGCGTTGCAATATAGCTATTTCTCGACCCACCGATCAGATCGCCTTCCCAATGGCCGGGGACCGCGCGATCCTCGATCGACGGCGGTCGTTCACTGATGGATACGGCGTTCTTGATCTGGCCGAGCCCGTTCCGCTTCATGCTGGCGTGCCGGGATCGACGGACCGTGCGCCTCGCCCTCAGGTGCTCAAGAAGCTCCTTTTTCAGCACGCCGCGCGCCTGAATGAAAAGGCTGCGATAGATCGTCTCGTGTGACACCTGCTTTTGAGGCTCCACCGGATATGTGCGTTTTAGCCAGCCGGCAATCTGCTCCGGTGACCACTGCCGCCGCAGCAAGGTCGATACTGTCCGCCTCAGGAACGGACGGCAAGCCAGCTTGCAAAGCTTTGGACGCCGCGCCCGATCCCAAGCGGCCTGACCCGGCCGCGCGATAGCGATCCGCCCCGCCATTGCGCTGGACCTCACGGCTGATGGTGGACGGAGATCGCCCCAAGTGGCGCGCGATCGACCGCAACGAGCAGCGCATGCTGAGCCATCGAGAGATCTCTTCTCGTTCAGAAAGGCTGAGCGCCTGTTTGGCTCGGCACCTATCCGGAGGGCGGATGCCACCCGTTGGCGAGATCACGGAGAAGACAGAAGAGGACTCCCGGTCAAACCGGCGCCCGATCGAACTCATTGGCTCGCCGGCTTGCCAGCGATCCCAGATTTCGGACCGCTGAGCGGCCGAGTAATAAATGCGACGCCGCTGTTTCATGTCCACACTCCATCTTTGCTAGAAGATTAGAGTGTTGCGCCGACCAATTGAGCCCGCCGCCAGAAGTGGTCACTCGGTCTTGAAATGGTCCGCAAGCCTGATCTTGAAAGATTTCTCCGCTGTTGAGCGGCGGTGGGGACAGGATGTTTGCGCCGCTGTTGCCGGTGCCGGTCAGGTGCGCCTTTCTGCGTCTTAAACGTCCGCGCCGATTCCGTGGCGGGCTTGAGAGTGCCTACCCGCTGAGAACGACGGCGGTTCCGTTCGCGAGTATCGCCCGGCGGTCGTGAATCAAGTTTTCCAATCGGTGCGCCGCGACATTCAAGGTGGTGGCATCTACCGCATTCTCGCCTCCTTTAGGGGCGCACGTATTTCGCTGGCATCAGGCGGGCGTCGTGGCCAAGCATTTGGAGCCTGCGACTGAGGTGATGTGCGGCGACGCCGGCTTCCATACCGATCAAGCACGGCGGCAGGTTGGCGAGCCGCGTCCCTTGGCTGCTTTTTCACCAAGGTCAGCGCCAACGTGATATTCCGCTCCACTGTGAGATGCGGGAATAGGTTGTAGCCTTGAAAAAACCATGCCGACATCGTGGCGCAAGTGCGCCTGTGCGGCCTTGCCGGGTCGGCCGACTTCGTGTCCGCAAATTTCGATCTTGCCGGCCTGGATCGTCTCGAGTCCTGCGATGCAACGCAGCAGCGTGCTCTTGCCGGATCCGCTCCGGCCGATGATGGCCACGGTCAGGCCACGCGACAGGTCGAGTGTCACGCCGTCCAGAACGCGCGCAGGCCGCGCCAGCCACTAGCGCCACCGTCGTGCAGGGCTATTTATCGGCCGACAACCGTTCGCGCCCGTGCGCCGCGCGAAAATCACGCAGAGGGCCAGCCGGAACGATACCCGTGGGATTTATGGTGCGGTGGCTCTGATAGTAGTGACGCTTGATATGCTCACAATTCACAGTCGGTGCGATGCCTGGCCATTGATAAATATCGCGGAGGTACCCGGAGAGATTGAGATAGTCTGCTACAGACCGAATGTTGCACTTGAAATGACCAAGATAGACGGCGTCAAACCTGATCAGCGTTACGAAGAGTCGGATGTCCGCCTCGGTCAAACGAGCGCCGAAAAGGAAGCGGCTATCCGCTAAACGCTCTTCGAGCCAATCCAATGTCTCGAACAGCGGAACAACGGCTTCGTCATAGGCAGCTTGCGTGGTCGCCAATCCGGCCTTGTAGACACCATTGTTGAGGGTGTCATAAACTCTGGCGTTCACTGCATCGATCTCTTTCCGAAGCTGACTTGGATAGAAGTCGCCCGGTCTCGCACCGAGGCGATCGAACGCTGAGTTCATCATGCGAATGATTTCGGACGATTCGTTGCTGACGACAGTGCCTCGTTGCTTGTCCCAGAGCACTGGCACAGTCGCTGTACCGGTATAGTACCTGTTGGCCATCGTGTAGATCTGATGCAGAAATTTTGCCCCGTTCACATAGTCCGGTATCACTCCCGGACCCTCTACGAAGCTCCAGCCGCGCTCGGCCATCAGCCAATGCACGACAGATACGGAGATCTTGCCTTCAAGGCCTTTGAGCACTCGCATGATCAGTGTCCGATGGGCCCAAGGACAAGCAAGGCTGACGTAGAGGTGATATCGACCGGCCTCGGCCGTGAATCCGCCGACACCGCTCGGGCCGGGACTTCCGTCGGCGGTAATCCAGTTGCGGAAGGCCGCGTCTTTCCGAATAAAGAAGCCGCCGGTCGCGTCGGTGTCATACCAAGCGTCGCGCCATTCACCCTCGACCAACAACCCCATACCGTCCTCCTAGTGTGATCAGCTCGCGGGTTCATCTCTTGTAAGAACGAGAGACAGGAGCTTTATTGCTGGCGCGGCCAGAAGGACCAGTGGT
The DNA here is from genome assembly GCF_040548035.1 of Bradyrhizobium sp. LB8.2. Lineage (NCBI taxonomy): Bacteria > Pseudomonadati > Pseudomonadota > Alphaproteobacteria > Hyphomicrobiales > Nitrobacteraceae > Bradyrhizobium > Bradyrhizobium sp. LB8.2. Next base: position 60,530 of record NZ_JBEPQV010000006.1, read on the forward strand.
GACATCGCAGCCCGCGATGCCAACCAAATCCAAAGGAAATGACCCGTCGACAGAGATGAAATGCTCGCAGCGCAGCAGCGATGAGGGACGTCATTCCCGACTGGACGACCCCAAACACATAATGGCTATGACGCTGCGAGATGGGAAACATCACGTCCTCGATCCTTCCAGATCGAAATGCCAAGGGTATCGCTAGACGGTACTCTGGCTCAAGTCACCGGTTGGACCGGGAAAGCCAAGAGCAGCCGTCCAACGACTCTACGTCAGCCAGACTGTGTTCTCGCAACCCTTCCGAAGCATCTTTGAGTAGGGACATACCCGCTCGGTCTCCTTGATCGACTCGTGAGCAATCGAGTGATCAGCGCCAGGAAGGCTAACCTCCGTATCGACCCTGAGCAGAAACAACCCATCTGCGGGATCCCTGCCGAACGTTACGCTCACTTGGATGGAAGACTCTCGTATGGAGATCTTGCTCTTTGAAGCAATCAAATTGAGCGCTCCATGAAAGCAGGCGGCAAAGCCCGCGGCAAGGAGTTGCTCGGGATTGGTTCCGCCACCGGTCCCGCCTAGTTCTTTGGGAAGGCGAAGATCAACACACAGCGCGCCATCATCGGACTTGGCTATACCCGAAGCACGTCCGTGGCGCGCGTCACCACCTGTCAAGGCAACTCTGGCCGTATACAGCGGGAAAACGCTGTCACCGGTGTATTTATCAAGAAGACTGATCGGCGGCGCTTGAATCGGGCTCATGTCACTTATTCCCATCGCTAAATACGGTTTTGGTCGCGAGAGCGGCCTCTTGGCGCAAGACAGGTCCAAATCCTACCGCTTCCTGAAGCGTTCGATGCGCACGCCGGGCGGATGACCAGGCCAATTGATTACGCCATTTTGAATCGCCGGCGACGCAAAAAGTCTTTCCGCGTATTCGGACACTCTTGAGCGTTCCTTCCACATCCAATCGTAACCAAGATAGAGAAGCCGAAACAGACTTACGCCCCAGAAAATATCAGCCAGGGAAAAGCAATCCGGAATCAACCACTCGTCCTTGCTCTCGGCCAATCGTTGGTCCAATTGCGCGATAGTGCTGCCAGTTGACTCGATGATGCCGCGCATATTCGACGGTTGCGATATAAATGCACGCCCTGCTTCCTCCTTTACGATCTTGTGCCTGTACGCCTCGCGAAGAACGGATTCAACAGGCAAGTGCTCCAAACGTTTGCGGACCAGTTCAATCTTCTTGTTATGCGCATCCAGCATTCCCGCGCGGATCTCTGCAGGTCGGTCGTCGCCGTCCGGATTTGCGCCGTAGAACAGGCCAGCATGTGGTATTGCGTCGACAATTGCTATTTCATTCCAAACCCTGTTCTGCCACTGCAGCGGGACCAGCGCCCCTCCGCTCAAGATGTCGAGATACGCGGCGATCAAGCGTGAGTCCGCAACGACCTTTCCCTTTTTATGATCAACGAGCGTGGGCACCGCCAGCGGGTCAAAGCCCTCGTTCTCGACGCTCGAACTCCCAGAATAGCCCTTCACGAATGATCGGCTACGCGCAATCGCGGACGTCATCCGAAGCTTCACATATTCCGCCGAATAGTTCTCGCTGAACGGTGGCATGATGATCAGTTTCGCTGCTGGCAAATGGGGCGCCAATCTGGAATAGGGCCCCGCGGATCTTCTGAGAGCAGATCGACATGGTGAAGTGAAACAGCTCGAGGCGTGGGCTCGGTGACTGCCAGTCTCTCGGCTTTGGATATGCGCTACCGCTCGAGACGATGGCCCTCCGCTCAGAATCCCCGATTGCAGTGTTCCTCGCTTGCTCGGCCAAGGTACTGGCCGACGTTCCGACATCAGTGGTCATCGCGCTTCCTGAATGTTCGAGCCTTGCCCATGCATTTGTGTAGCCAAATTAGCCACGGACTGCCCGACCTGAAGCCGTCTTTTTTCGAACTATGCGTTCAAAGTGTCGGACGATGCTTTCGCTGAACAAGAAGGGGATCATCGCGGTGATCGTTCCAGTTTGTGGAACGATGCGTTCGACAACGCGCAGCTTCTCGCCCTGCCCGCGCTGCATTTACGTCTGGGGGTTCATCAGCTGCGAAGTCAATTTCGGCGGCCGATTTCTTAACAACTCTGGAGCAAAGACATGACCTGTCTCTTGGTAATTGAAGCCAGCCCACGCTTTGAACATTCGACTTCCCGCGCGTTGACCGCCCAGTTTGTCGAGAAATGGACCCGCCTACATCCGGATGCTTCCATTCGCACTCGCGACCTTGCGCGATCGAATCTACAGTTCGTCGACCTTCCGTGGATTGGCGCTGCATTTACCCCACCCGACACGCATTCGCCCGACGTCGCTGCGGTCTTGACGACCTCCGACACCCTCATCGAAGAACTAAAGGCTGCTGATCACATCGTGATCGGCACACCAATGTACAATTTCTCGATTCCGGCACTCCTCAAAGCTTACATCGATCAGATCGTGCGTGTCGGCGTTACAGTCTCAACCACCTATGAAGGCATGCTGAAGGGCAAACAAGCGACCGTGATCCTTACCACCGGCGGCGACTTCTCTCCTGGAGCTCCGTTCGCTTCAGCCAACGTGGCAAGCTCCTATCTGAAGCAGATACTTGGGTTTGTCGGCATTACCGACGTCAACATTGTTCTGGCAGTCAAGACTCTCACTGTCGATCAAGGCGAAACAACGCTCGCGGATTTTGCCAAGCGGCTCGAGACCGAAATATCCGCGGCCGCAGCATAGCTGAGGGGAGTGCGGATCATTTGGAATCTCCGAACGCTCTTGGATCGCACTTTTCCGAGATGGACCCGATGTCTTGGGATGCTGACTTTCCGCCAGCATCGGTGCAAACCAGGACGCTCTCTCCGCCTTCGCACCTCGAGCTACGCGCATCAAGCGCGTCAAGCCAGTAACGCCCAGTAGCTTCAGAGTTCTAACCAGTAACGACACTTTTGCAAGATGGAGGACCAACACAATGAGCGTCCAGATCACCGAGAAAGACAGATTTGAACAAACACCGTATAGCATGTGGCTGCAGACAGAATCTCTGCATGCACTCCAACGGACGGTGAGCGATCATCCGGGAGAGTACTCATTCATCGTCAACTGTCAGGTAATGGAGCTCTACTGGGCGCTCATTGTCCGTGAACTTCAGGCTGCTCAAAACAGCCTGAGACAGAATGATCTTGCAAAGGCCCAGCAAGCATTGCGGAGGGTAGTCGACGCGCATGAACCACTAAACGCCACGTGGCGTTCCCTGTCATGGATTACTCCGTCCGACCTGCTTCCGATGCTTGGCGCGGCCGGAGCCACATTTGGCCGCGACACCGCGCTGCAAGGCTGGACTTACAGGCACATGGTCTATCTGTTTGGGATCAAGCAACGGGAGCATTTGGAACACTTTAAGCCGCAGCCGCGCAGATGGCAGCAGCTGAACGAGGCCCTTAGCGCGCCGAGCGTCTACGACGACGTGCTGGCCTTCCTGCATCGTGAACGGCTCCCCGTTCCCCAGGCTCAGTTCGAGCGTGACTTCGCTCAACCTTACAAACCTAGTCACGAGGTCGAAAGCGCTTGGAAGATCGGGTACGACGAGCGACCTGAGATTAAGAACCTGGGCGAGACGCTTGCCGATATTGCCGAGGAGTTCACAACCTGGAAATATCGCCACCTGATGCTGACCCGACGCACCCTGGGATCTCGCAATGCCTATTTCGGCACGTCTGGAATTGAGTGGTTGACGCCAACTCTCGAGGAGATCCCATTCCCAGAACTCTTTTCTGCCAGGACGTTTATGGGCGATCCTCCGACGGGCTGCCCCGTGGGCAAAGCCAAGGAGTGACCTTTCGCGATCGCATGAGTTGGGGGCGGCTACGGTGGCGCTTCCCTTCAAGCCCCCTCCCCCCGGGCGCGGCGTTCCTGCATTTGCTTTTCGCTTTCGTGCACAGGATCAATAACAGGTACGGAGTGAGAGAATGCTTAGTTGGGCGCGCCAAATCAAGGCTGGGCGTTGACCGATTGGATGGCAGCAGCTTCAGCTGGCTGTTGCAGCCGGCGTCGGCGTCCCAACCATCCGCCGGATTGAGAGAATGACAGGCGCCATCAATGCTCACGACGCGCGCTGGAGGAGGCTGGAGTTGAATTCATTGGAGAGCCCAAGCCCGGTGTGTGTTTTCGACCCAAGTAGATGAACATCGCTCCGCTGGTCGCGCCGAAACATCGATCGCCCGCCACCTTACGCGGTCAATCGATTTTAACTGGCTGTACGGCCGTATTCGAGCTGGATGGCGAGTTCCTGAAGCTGTACGGCAGCATTGACGACATCGTGATCCCTTCCGCTGCGGCCCACGATCTGCAGGCCGGCGGGTAGAGCATCAGCCCTTCTTGGCAATGGCAAAGTCGCTGCGGGATACCCAACAAGATTGAAAGGCGCCGTATAGGTCATTAGCGCCTTACGGACGTCACCGCTCCACGCCCCAATCCGAACATCGTCCGCTCCAATCAGGGGCGCAGGACATGGGCACGTAGGCAACAGGAGAAGCTCGATTTGTTCAAAAAGGGAAGCAATCCTCGATGAAAATCTGTGCCTTGCCTCTTGGGCCCTTGCGAAATCATCGATGCTGAGCCCGCGCGCGCGCTCAAGTCTGGCAGCTGTCTCCCTACCGTAGCTTTCGCCGATTAGCTTCGAGGGGCTGCGTGAAAAATGGATCATACCTCCCTCTGCCAGCACCAGGTTGGCAAAAATGGAATAGGCCTCGTCGAGGCGTGTCTTGACCTCTACAATGTTGTGATCACGCCGCAACATCTCAATGAGCGCTGAAAAGTCATTCGCAATGCACGGGTCCACCGGAACATCGCTTGGCACCTCAAGGATGCCAATCGTTCGCTTCACCTTGGCGTTGCGCCAGGAATCATCCTGCGACACGTTCATGCCTAAAGCGCGGGCCAGAATGATGAGATCTTCGGCCTTTTGGCAAATGAGACCTACATGATCAAGCGTGGGAGCGAGTGGGAACACTCCCTCGGTCGGCAGAACGCCGTACGTTGGCTTTAACCCCACCACGCCGCAAAGTGCGGCCGGAATTCGAACGGAGCCTCCGGTATCCGTGCCGATACTCGCCGGAACCACGCCGTAAGCAACCGCAACGGCCGATCCTCCGCTTGATCCCCCTGGAACTCGCGTCAGATCGGCCGGATTGAGCGTATTGCCAAACGCGTCGCTCGATGTGGTGACGCCCCAGGCAAATTCGTGTGTGGTTGTCTTGCCAAGAATGATCGCGCCGGCGTGCCGCAAACGACGGACCACCGTTGCGTCTGCTCTCGGCACGTTACCGATGTAGGCGGCCGATCCATAGCGCGTCTCGATACCAGCGGTATCGATGACGTCCTTTACGACGATCGGGACACCCTCGAGATCTCTTGCCAATCCGCTCGCGTATCGCTGGTCGCTCTCGCCTGCGAGAGACACCGCGTTTTCATCAATAGCCGCAAAGGCATTCAACTCGGCTGCGCAACGCTTTGCCTTGTCAAGCGCCACCCGAACGAGTTGGCACGATGTCGTTGCGCCCGACTTAAGTCCGTCGAGCATCTCTGCGATGGATGGCGATGTCATCCGCGGTTACCATAAGCTTCTTAGCAGGGTATCCAGCTTGCTATCAGCGTCATCTCCAAGATCGGACACCTCTCCCTCGTAGTTTGTTCGCAACAGATCCGCGATCTCGGGAAGGGTAGAGAGCCCTATCTCAAATGACCTTAGCCGATTTGGAAGTCCAAGGTGCGACACGAGGTTCTCTATTCTCGCAGCAAGCGCCGGCCCCGGATTGACCTCTCCAGGCGCATTGAACACCTTAAGCTTATGGCCATACCGCGCATCACAACTTCGGATGACCGGTGCGAGCGTTATGCAGGAGGTGACGCTGTGAGGAAATCCAAACGTTCCACCCAGGATGTGCCCGATCCGATGACTGAGCCCGTAGATGACGGATGCCGGATAGAAATAGCATTGCCACGCGGCCAGTTGAAGCTGAAGCAAATCGCCCAGATGAACCGCACCGCTTTGAACGGCTTCGTCGGTCTCCAGATCGGCTGGCCAACGTTGCAGTACGTCAAAGAACTTGTTCGCCCCGGCGGCAGCCATGATTGAGTGGGGATGGTCGAGATCGACCTGTCGCATGCCCTCGATGGCGTGGTCGAGCCCTTTGATAGCGGACGATAAAAGCAACGCGCGGGGTGTGTTGATAAGCAGACTGGGATCCATCAGTACGATCTTCGGGACAGCAGCGCGCTCAGCGTAACTTCGCTTGAACGGTCGTGGCCCCGACGTCTCCGTGACACCGAAATAGTGAGAGAACTCGGATCCGGAGAGCGTGGTCGGCAGTGCGACAATCGGCAGATGGCGGCCCTGGCGAAGCGAATGAAAATGAGAAACGGCTTTGGCGGCATCCAGAACCGAACCGCCGCCGTAGGCGACTATTGATCGGGCGCCCGCCAGGATGCACCGGTCGAGCGCACTCTCGATCGCAGTATCGGGCGCATGAGGCGGAAAATCGGAGAGGATACCGGAGACGTCGCGAAGGTGCGGAAGAATGACGCGATCGGCAGAGCGCAGCAGCGGCTCAACCGTAAAAATCATGGGCCGCTCAAGGCCCTCTTCAGCCAGCTGCCGAAGGGCCGCATCGACGACTCCCGGTCCCCACCGCAGGGTTTCCTGCGGTAAGCACTGCAGGACCCCCCCGTTGATTGCGCGCTCGGAGCGAAGCTGGGCTGACTTCAGCACGGTGCCGGCCCCTTTAATTCTGAGGAAGCGGCACAGGAGCTGGGCGCAATGCTATGTTGCGCTCTATCTCAATGCGACGATCTTCCAAATCCGGCGCCAAACAGAGCTTGGTCCCGAGTTCCTCGACGGGTTCATCGATCGTCAGTTGCGTCGGCGTAGAAAGAGCGCAAATGTGCCCATCAGGATCTCGGAAGTAGAACAGTTTGCTGTAGAGACAGTCATAAACGTCCGAGACCTTCACGTCAGCCCGTTTTAGGCGCTCGTGCTCATGAGCAATGGCTGCTTCGTTCTCCACTTCTAGAGAAAAGTGATGCGATAAGCCCGTGCCTAGATGTCCCACGGCGTATCCAGGTAGCCCAAAGAAGGTCAAGACCGAGCCAGGCGAGAGATCATCGTCGCATGCGTAGTAGTAATGCGTGCCTCCGCGCTCATCCAAATAGTCGGTCTTTTTGATCAATCGAAGTCCGACCGTTTCGACGAAGAACTTTTCGGTCCGCTCGGCGTTCGACGAGATCGACGTGATGTGGTGGAAACCACGCAGCGCAAAGTCATCAGTGACCGACGGGACCGGACGCGGCCAGGTCTCGGCTGCCGTTAGCACCTCGTCGCGACCGCCAATCAGGTTCTCCTTCGGCTGAGACCGGAACCCAGACCCAAGAATAGTTTCATCGTGCCCGAACCCGGGTTCGCTGGTCGCGATTTCGATGATGGCACCATCGGGATCACGGAGGTAGATCGCGTGAAAGTAGTTACGGTTGTAGGGCCCCGTAACGTGAATACCCAGGTCGGTAAGTCTCCGCTTCCACTTCAAGAGACCGTTTCTTGTTGGAACATGAAGCGCCAAATGATGGTTCGTACCGGCCCCCCAACGCCCCTTTGGGTCTCCGACCCGCGGCGACGTAACTCCGGCGGCTGCCGTTTTTGAATCCACGAATCCGGCTTGCGGCATCATATAGAAAATTGGATTCCACTCGATGTAACTGATGGTGTGACCACGCTTCCGCTCGCCCTTGAATGCATTGAACCCGAAGGAAACGACCGGCAATCGCGGATCCAAATGATGGACGGTCCGCTTCACGACCGGCAGACCTAGAAGCGTCGAATAGAAGTGCTCAATTCTGCCGAGATTTGCGGCGACGAACACTTGGTTGTTGACGCCGCCGATAGTCATTTTGTTCATCGTAACCCTCGCGATTATGAGCCGCTGAAGCGGCGTCTCCATCCATCGCGAAGCTTGGCAGCATTGTCGAGAATCTTGAAGATGCGTAACGGAGGACGCAGCGTTCAATTTGGTGGACGACCACGCAAACGCTTAAGTCAGCGGCTTGCTCGATGCTTTCGCGTGCACGTCTTCCGTCGAAACAGGCTCAAACGCGGTCACACGCGGTATCTCAAACGCGAGGAAATCGACCAAGGACCTTACTGCTGGAAGAAGGCCCCGCTTATACGGGATGAGGGCCGAGACGCGTGCGTCTGCCGCAATCCAACGCGGCAATATCTGCTTCAGCTTTCCTGCAGCAAGTTCGTCTCGGCAAATGTACCCTGGTAGTGCTGCAATGCCCAGGTTGGCACATGCCGACTCCTTTAGCGCAACAAGATTGTTGCTCTGTAAGCGAGGCGTCGTCTGCACAATGCACCTGCGGCCGTTCGGTCCAGTCAGTACCAGATTGGATGAACCCGTCCTCGCTATCGAGATTGTATCATGTTGGGCGATTTCCTCAGGAGTCGCTGGGGCGCCTCTGGCGTCCAAATATTCCGGTCCGGCGAACAAGTACCATGGTGCGCGCGCGATAGCCCGCTGGACGAGGGACGAATTCTGCAAGGGCGAGGTATGGCCGCGCAGAGCCAGGTCGAAGCCATCGGCGACGATATCAATCAGGGCATCTGTGGTGATCTCTACGATCTGAACCTTCGGATGTTTCTTGAGGAATATCGGTATCAGATCCTTCAACGCGAACTGGGCGATTTCGACGGCCGTCGTCATTCTGATGACACCGCTGGGCTCAGTTGCCCGCTGGCGCACCGCTTCCTCGGCTACCTCCGCTGTCTGCAGCAATGTCTGAGCGTAGTGATAGAACTGCGTTCCTACCTCGGTCATGCCAAATCGGCGCGATGTCCGGTTAAGTAACGTCACGCCCAGAGTGCCCTCGAGGTCTCTTACCCGATTGCTCAAGGTGGACTTCGGCAGTCCCAACGATCTACTCGCAGAGGTAAAGCCTCCTCTGTCAACCACCTGGACAAAATAGAAGACGTCCTTGAGATCAAGCATGATGTAAAATGATTATACCTCAGGCTGACAAATCTACGATTCACAACTTTGGACTTCCAAGTCGGCTTTCGAAATTCTAAGCGCCCGCCGTTATTACCACAACAGGCAAAGCCTTTCCGCTTGAACCACGACGCCAGCAGCCCGTATTCTGTCTTGAGCTGACGATCGTTGGAGTGAGCCATGCTTCGTCTTTACGATAGCCTCTTATCTGGAAATTGCTGGAAAGTTCGAATCCTGCTTTCCCAACTGAACCTCAAGTACGAGCGCGTTACTCTGGACTTGCTTCGAGGCGATAACCAACAACCGGATTTCGTAAAAATCAGCCGCTTCGCGAGAGTCCCGACCTTGGTATTGGCCGACGGCCATTCCATCGTTGAGTCCGGCGCCATATTGATGCACCTGGCCGAAGGAACGCGTTTTCTCCTCGACGATCAGTACGCGCGCATGGAGGTCCTCACCTGGCTGTTCTTCGAACAGGCCGATCTCCAGAAAGCCATTGCCGTGCCCCGCGTTTACAATCTTCGCGGACTGGCATCCCAAATGCGGGAAGAAATCGCTTACCGACAAAAGGATGGCTACGATGCTCTAGACAAGCTCGAGAGCTGGATCGAGAATCGAAACTGGCTGGTGGGCAATGGCTACACAATCGCCGACATTGCGGTGTTCGCCTACGTATCCCTGGCTGCCGAGGGCGGATACCTGATGGAACGATATCCCGGAATTCTCAGATGGTTGGACAACGTGCGATCGACCGAAGGCTGGGTACCGCTTATCGTGAAGGAGACTTCTCCAAGATAACACGCACCCAGTCCTCAGCGAGAAGTTCTAGGCATCGAGAAATGTCGCGAACGTCTCCGGTCCGAACTTATCAAGCGTCATGTTGTTCTCTGGCAGGCCCTCGTCTGCGTAACCAATGCACATTCCGCATACGACCATATCAGTCTCAGGAATCCCGAGCTCCTTGCGCAGCACCGGGTATTGCAGCGACCAAATTTGTTGAGCAAGCGTATCAAGTCCTCGGCCCTGAGCGGCCAACATGATGGTTTGAAGGAAACCGCCGTAACAGATGAAGCTTGCAGGGACCAGTCGCCGGTCCATCGTGAAAATGAGACCGACAGGAGCGCCGAAGAACTTGAATTGCCTTGCTACATCGCGGCGCCGGCCTTCCTTGTCGCTTCTCTCCACGCCTTGCGCGTCACCCAGCTGACCCCGAAACTTCGTGAACCACGACAAATATGGCTCGTGAAGAGGGTCAGGGAAGAATGGATACTCAGGAGCCAGTTTGTCATGGTTGTCATTGAAATTCTGCACCGCAGCCGCAACCACCCGCTCGCGAGCGTTGCCAGTCAATACGTAACACTTCCACGGTTGCGTATTACTCGAACTCGGGGCAAGCTTGGCGATCGAAAGAATGTCTCTGACGACTTCGATAGGAACTGGCTGGTTTGTAAAGCCGCGTTTCGCTCGACGACATCTAATGATTTCGTCGATGTAGAAAGAATTTTCGTCACCCGTCGGCTCTTGCCGCTGAAGTTCTAGCGTCATTGCATCCCCCGCATGTTTTGAACCATGACCGAATGGCCGTATGACCCATTTTCGGAGTTCAGCGGCCGTTTAGGGAAGTCGGCCAACTTCGGACTCATCGTTCGACAAATTCGAACGATGCGGAAAGCGGCAGATGCAGAAACCGAGTCGGCGGTGCAGTTGATCGACAGCTCGGTCGTCCGAGTGCACCAGCACGGAGCCTGCATAACGAAGCGATTGTAACAGATGGTGCGCGGACCGTAGGTCGGCGGCAGGTCGCGCCATGGCGAACCCGAGCGCAGAACCCAAAAGATGCCATTGAGCACTCGACCGTCATTTACCCGCCGAACGCCGCGCGACTTGTTGGGCAGCATCGGCTTGGTCGCGGTCCATTCATAGTCGCCAAGTTCGCAGCGCATGATTCGAGGCCCGGGTTTCGGACATTGAATCACTTCTCCAACAGCGCCATCAACTCGCCATGACCAAGGCGCAGTCACTAGTGCTCTGAATTTACCCACGGATATGGCTCGACTTGCCACTCGTTCGCCCCTGTAGCGAACGACCCCTTACAGACAACAGGCTTTGGCTCACCGCAGCTTTGGGCGCCCCGACTAACTCGCCCGAACAATTGGCGGCGCGGAAACTAGGCCAGTCCCAAGCCGCCATCGACGGCGAGGACCTGGCCCGTCAGCCATTGCGAGGCGGGGCCCGCAAGCTGGACAATCCATTCCGCGATGTCGTCGGGAACGCCGCGCCGACCGAGCGGAATCCGTGCACGCTCGTCTTCCTTGACGGCTTCTGCCTGTTCCGCAGATAGCCCCATCATCCCGGTCAAGGCGCCGGATTCCGTGGGCCCGGCCGCGACCGCATTCACCCTTATTCCGAGCGGCGCGAGTTCGAGCGCCCAGCAGCGGGTCAGGTGTTCCAGCGCCGCCTTGCTGGCGGCGTAGTGCGATAGTCCTGCCGCCGGCCGGTGACCGAAGGTCGAGGAGATGTTGATGATGGTGCCCTGCGTCGCCTTCAGGTGAGGAAGGGCGGCGCGGGCCAGCAGGCTCGGACCGAGCACATTGACGGAAAAGATGTCTGTGATCCGATCGGCTGTCGCATCCGATAACGGAAGGATGGCGCCCGCGCCGGCGTTGTTGACGAGCGCATCCACTCGGCCCCAATTGTCGACCGCCGTGGCGATGGTCCGCCTGGCGTCTTCAGCAGAGGCGGTATTCGCAACGATGCCCGCGATATTCTTATGCTCCGCCGCCGTTTGCTCGACGGGGCCGGCGCGGCGGCCGGTGATGAGCACCTTGTTGCCCTGGTTGGCAAAACGGAGCGCGGCCGCCCGACCGATGCCAGAGCTGCCGCCCGTTATGATCATGACTTTTTCGTTTTGCATGTTGGTTCGCCTCATCTGTAAGGTTCGAAGTTGGTCAAAGCGGGCATAAGCGACCGCTTCGGTTTCAGCGGCTCAGTGGTTGCGAGGTATTGAACCAGGGCGCGAATTCATACGCGCCCTGGTTCGGGCCTGACCCAACGAGCGATCAGTAGTCCCAGAAGACCGGTACGAAACGGAAGACGTCGCCGTCGGCTGCCACCCGGCCGATGGACGGGAACGGCAGGTGAGTGGCCACCAGCATCTCGCCGCTCTTGGCCAGCTCCCGCAAAAGACGGACCCGAATGCGCGCCGCCTCTTCGGGGTCGTGTTCGAAACCGTTGTGCCAGTCGGGCTGCTCGAACCCCACAGTAAACACTGCGTCGCCGGCGAACGTCAGCCCGTCGCCGCCGGACGCCACGCGGACCACGCTGTGCCCGGGGGTGTGACCGCCGGTGCGACGGGCGACCACGCCCGGCGCAATCTCGTGCTCCTCATCGAACGTCCGCAGGTCGCTCCCGTACTCGCTCACGAACCGCTTGGCGGCCGACCGAAGCGCATCCGGGAAACCCTGCGGCATGGAGGTGTGGGAGAAATCGGGCGACTCCCAGAACTTGACCTCGGCGGCCGCCACGTGGATCCGCAGGTCTTTACGCAGTCGCTCCTTCACCCCCTCGACGAGCAGCCCGCCAATGTGGTCCATGTGCATGTGGGTCAACACCAGGTCGGTCACGGACCCAAGATCGATGCCGGCGGCCTCCAGTCGCTTGATCAACTGGCCGGCCCGCGGCAAGTTCAAGTCCGGATCGGACCCTAGTCCAGCGTCAATGAGGATGGTCTTGCTGCCGCTACGCACTACGACCACGTTCAGCGCCCAGTCGAACGCGTCCTGCGGCAGGAACATGTCTTTCAGCCAGGCCGCGCGGTCGGCCGGGTCGGCGTTGTGTCCCAACATTTGCGTTGGGAGCGGCAGCACGCCATCGCTGACCACCAGCACGTCAATGTCGCCGACCTTCAGCGCGTAGCGCGACGGAACGAGCTCTTCGGGTCCCGATGTAACGGGGTATGAGGTGTTATGCAGGTTCATGTTCGTCTCCTGTTTCATGGTAAAGGCGCCTGGTTGTCTTGGTTCTGGCTGGTCTTGGTTGAGCAGGCCGCGCAGCCAGGGGAGCGCGGCCCGCCATCGCTTGGGGCGTCTAGAGGTTGGTCACGCGCTCCGGATCGGCCGACGCAAGCGCCGCGGCGCGCTCGGCCTTTGGCGGATAGATCCAGACGGTGTTGATCTCCTGCTTCGTCTTCTTGGCGACGTCGCCGACCATCTCCACCTTGCGCTCCCAGCCGCGCGTGAACAGAGCGCCGGCTTCGCCGAGATCGAGACAGGTGACGTAGGCCTTCTGGTGATAGCGCTTGGTCGGAACGCCGAGCAGTTCGGCGGCGGCGTTGTTGCCGGCGAAGGCGCCCATCCGTGTGGCGTGCTGGCACGACATCAGCGCGTAGTTGCCGACATCGTCGCTCGCCGCGCGAGCGGCATCGCCGGTGGCGAAGACGCCGGGCACCGACGGCACGCGCAAATCGCGGTCGACCAGCAGCCGGCCGAAATTGTCGCGCTCGGCGGGGATCTGCTGGGTCAACGGCGCGGCGCGAATACCGGCCGCCCAGATCACGGTCTCGGTTTCGATGTGTTGGCCGTTGGAAAGCGTGACGCCGGATTTGTCGAGCGAAGCGACACCGACGCCGAGCCGGGTCTCCACCCCGAGTTTGCGCAAGGCGTCCTCGATGACGGGGCGGGGGCCTTCGCCCATGTCGGGAGCGATCGCGCTGTTGCGGTCGACGATGATGACGCGCGTCTTGGCATCCTTGCCGAGGACTTCGCGCAGTCGTGAAGGCATCTCGGTGGCAGCCTCGATGCCGGTGAAACCGCCGCCGGCCACCACGACCGTGTCACGCCCATTCACCGCCGGCCGTTTCGCCAGGTTGTGCAGATGCTTGTCGAGGGCGATCGCATCATCGAGTGAGTCGACGCTAAAACCGTGCTCGGCGAGGCCCGGAATATTCGGGCGGAACAGCTTACTGCCGGTGGCCACGACCAGCCGATCGTAGGAGAGCGTCTTTCGCATGCCCTTGGCGGTAGCGACTTGTACCATGCCGGATTTGGTGTCGATCGTCTCGGCGCTGCCTTGCACATAGACAGCGTCAATCGCCTTGAGGACATCCAGCAGCGGCGCCGTCAGGGTTTCGGGCTTCGGCTCATAGAGCCGCGGGCGGACCACCAGCGTCGGCTCCGGTGCAACCAACGCGATCTCGAACTCCTCGGGCGAAACACCCTGGATGTCGCGCAGGCGGGCTGCGGAAAGTGCGGCGTACATGCCGGCGAAGCCGGCGCCTATGATGACCAGTCGCATGTGATGTTCTCCTTTGGTTTGAACTTCTCGAAAGTCCGCGCTTCACCGCCGCTGCTCCTCATTGGAGGCAGCGATCGACGACGACACGAAGACGTGAAACGAAAGTGCCGGCTCTTACGGAAGGGGGCAGCCGGGCGTTGCCGAACCCGACGACCAGCCGCGACGAAAGACAACCGGCTGCGCGGACTTCGGGCCCCAGTCCTGATAGGGGAGCCGGGTGTCAATCCTGGTCATGATGGAAATCATGGGATGCGCCCTTTGAGGAGATTGCGCAGGAATCTCCAACTCTTCGCCCGTTGCCGAGGTGAAGCGAACGGCCAACGAAAGCCCGTAAATGACTGCGGAAGTGACGACTCTTCGTCGCGGTGTGATTGCAAGCTTGCTGATGAAGTTTTCCCGGGCCATTGTTTGCCTCGTCGGTCGTTCACGTGGACATGTTGATGATCTAGCTCATCAGTACTGCAGCTGCCCCAGAGCGATTGCTGCGCTTGCAGAGCAATTGCTGGTAACGCGATGCACTAGGTCGCCATGAACGCGAGCAGTTCAGCGTTGACGAGGTCGGCATGGGTCGTGCACATGCCGTGCGGCAGCTTCTCGTGGATTTTGAGTTTGCAGTTCTTCAGCAATTTCGCTGAAAGGGGGGCGGAGTCGGCGACAGGTACGATCTGATCGTCATCACCGTGCAGGACGAGCGTCGGCACCGTGATGCTCTTCAGGTCTTCGCTGAAGTCGGTCTCCGAAAATGCCTTGATGCCGTCGTGGTGCGCCTTGGCGCTGCCCATCATGCCCTGGCGCCACCAGTTCCAGACGATCGCCTGCGATACCTTGCCGCCCGGGCGGTTGTATCCGTAGAAGGGGCCGCTGGCGAAATCGAGATAGAACTGCGATCTGTTGGCGGCAAGCTGGTTGCGCAAACCGTCGAACGCTTCAATAGGCAAGCCGCCGGGATTGGTATCTGTCTTCAGCATCAGCGGCGGCACGGCAGCAATCAGTACCAGCTTGGCCACGCGGTCCTTGCCATAACGCGCGACGTAGCGCGCGGCCTCGCCGCCGCCGGTGGAATGGCCGACGTGAACGGCATTGCGAAGATCGAGATGCTCGACGACAGCCGCGACATCGGCTGCGTAGTGATCCATGTCGTGCCCGTCGCTCACCTGGCTCGAACGACCATGACCGCGGCGATCATGCGCGATGACGCGATAGCCCTTGCCAACGAAGAAGAGCATCTGCGCATCCCAGTCGTCGGAACTAAGTGGCCAGCCGTGATGAAAGACGATCGGCTGGGCGGTCTTCGGGCCCCAATCCTTGTAGAAGATCTGGACGCCATCCTTGGTCGCGACGGTGGTCATGGGGTCGTTCCTTTCGGGAAAGTACTTCGTAAGTTTTGTTTCCTCGCCTGCCGCCGAAGAGGAGCGAACGGTCATTGAAGCTCCATACATGAGCGCGGTTGCCAGGACTTTGCGTCGCGATGTGTTCGCAAGCCGGCTGATTGAGTTGGTCCAGGCCATTGATTTGTCTCCGTTGGTAATTGGCGTAGCCATAGCGAAGTTCTAACGACCCGAACCCGTAACCGCGCCAGAGCGATTGCCTTACCTGCAGAGAGATTGCTGCTACCGCACGCGCCTCCGCCAATCGGTCGGCGTTTCGCCGGTCAGCTTCCTGAACGCCGCGGCGAAGGCGGTTTGCGAGGAATAGCCAAGCGCCACTGCGACCGAGACCACTGACTCGTCAGTGTCGCGCAGCATGTTCATGGCCTGCTCGATCCGGTACTGGCGCAGCCAGGCATGAGGCGAGAGCCCGGTACTATCCTTGAAGGCGCGGCAGAAGTGGAAGCGCGACAGACCGGCATCCGAGGCCAGCGCTGCGAGAGAGACGTCCGCATCGCTGTCCGAGCGCAACCGTTCGATAGCGCGGAGCATGACCTTCGGCGAAAGCCCACCCATGGTCGGCTGGATCGTGGTCGGCGAACCGGTATGCGCAGCCAGCACGCGGGTGGCCAGCAGGTCCGTCAGCTGATGCCTGAACAGCGCATCCAGGGCTCCATTGCCTTCCAGGGAAGCGGACGCGCTCAGGAGCAATCGGGATGTAATGGGATCAGGATGCCCCGTTCGCTCCAGCAGATCGATCGGTGTAGCGGTGTTGGCTTCGTCGGCAATGCGCTTGAGTGTTGTCGGAGGAAGATAGAGCTGAACCACATCAACGGGCTTCGGAATATCCCATCGGGAGCTAGATCCTTGCGGAATGACGATCACAACGCCGGGACGAAACGTTCCAATCGCAACCGATCTTCCTGACCGCCGCTCCACGCGCTGCATCGAGCCGTTGTAAGCCATGATGACGTGATCTGTCATGGGTTCGACGACGTCGTGCAACGGGTCATGTTGCCAGTGGGCGATCGTGCCGCTGGATGGGTCTGAAGCCAGCCGCAGCGGTTGGGTGTGGAGCACGCGTGCCATCTCCGCATCGGCGGAACGGCGCTGGGCATTTGGCTCACTGTCGGAGTGCGTCTCGGACGCGGCTGTCGGGTTTTCCGAGGGATCACGCAAGATTTGTTTGCTCATCGACTTGTGCTCACGTTGCAGCGCCAGACGTTAGAACCAATCAGGCGCGACACGGCTGCCTCTGTGCTCCGACAATGACGACAAGCTCCGCCTGACGGAATCGTGCCTCGGATCTGGTCTGGCAGGTTCGGCGGATAGATTGACCTGTACCTTGGGAAAGTACCGGTGGGAGCGGGCCATCGCGCAGAATCGCGTAAGCGAGTCGGAAGCCTACGAATGTTTCTCGCGAACGAATTCGCCGGCGCGAGGATCGAGGCCGACGATCGTTGGAACTTGCAGCGTGAAGCGAAAATGGGTGCCGCCGTTCGGACGGTTCGAATCCGGGATGCGGCCGCCGTGTGCGGTGATGATCGACTGGCAAATCGCCAGATCCGTTTCGAGGTCGGCCTTTGCTGGACGATGGGCAGTGGCGGCCGACCACGCGGACGAAGCGGAGAGTGCATTTGTCTGCATCGGCATAGGCATTGATCCTTGGCGCTGGACATGCCCGACGTTCTACCGGGGAAGTCCCGCCAATGTCGTTGGCGGGCTTCCTAAATCTCGCTAATCGCCGGACCTGCCTGTCACATCAGCGCTCCGCGACCCCGATGAGACGCAGGCCACGGTAGTGTCGCTCATGCCCGGCGAGGTAGGTGGGATCGTCGGAGAAAACCCGCGCGCGCAGACTGTCGATCGTGAGGCGGTAGCCCCCCATCGCCTCGCACCATGAATCGAGCGACCTTCGTCCCTCCTCGATCCGGCCCGCAAGGGCAAGCGAGGCAGCGAGAAAAGTCGCACAATAGACCAAGCTCGGAGCAAGGTCGGTGGCTCGCACGAAATACGGAATTGCGAGCTCGTCGCGCCCATGCCAAAAGTCGTATTGGCCCAGGAAATGATGCCACAGGCCGACGCCGCGGTCGCGCGGACTAAGCGCAATCGCATGCTGGATTGGTGCCCGCATTTCCTCAAGACGGCCCATCAGGAAATGGACATGGCCGGTATAGGCAAGGGCCTCGGCGTCACAGGGATCGAGCGACAAGGCCCGACCGAAGGCGATCAGCGCCGCGTCGAAGCGGCGCTGACACTCCCGCACGTAGCCACGGCAAAACCAGGCTCGAGGCCAGTCCGGTGCTCGCGCGACCGCCCGCGTCGCCAGTTCGTCGGCTTGCCGCAGTTCGTCACGATCCGCAAGATCACGACTTTGCGCGGTGGCCCTTATGTTCTCTGCGACAATCGCGTAGGCCGACCCCGCCAGAGCCGACGCGTTCGATGGATCGGCGAGGAGCGCGCGGTCGAACCATCGCCGTGCCTCGGCGAGATCCTGGGGGACCCACAGCTCGCGATTTAGGGCGCTCCAACCGCGCAAGGCGCTGTGCTGCGCGCCAGCGGTGTGCGACGCCTCTTCGGATGGGCCCTGGGCGGCTTCCCGGTCCACTAGCTCCATGCTCACCGCGCGCGCCAGCCGGCCTGAGATCTCTCCCTCCATCGGGCTGAGGCCGATGTGCTGGTGCTGGAACCGATCCGCCCAGATGGTCGCTCCGGTGGCGGCATCATCGATCATGGCAATGACCTGGACCGCGCCCTCCACTGGCCGGATGGACGTGCGCAGGACATAGCGGGCGTCGCCCCCGCCGATGACCACCGCATCGGGCACGCGCGAGAGCTGCACCATGAGATGCCGCCTGACCTCGACTCCAAGCGATTGAGAATGCTCGTCGTCGAGCAGGCTTTGGACGGGTGTGATCAGAATGGAAATGCCTCGGGATTCCAGCGGCCTGCCGACGTGAACCGTCGATCCGTTGGGCACACTGCTCCCCTCGACCTGCGCGACCGCGACGGGCATAACGAAGCGATAACCGCGACCATGCTCGGTTCGAATGTAGTTGTCGGCCTCCCCCCCGTCGCGGAGCACGCGGCGAAGGGCAGCCATGTGTACGGTGAGGTTGTTCTCCGCGACGACCCGGTCACCCCAGACTGCGTGCAGCAGATCGTCCTTGGTGACGAGTTCCCCCGCTCGCCTTAGCATGAGCAACAGCAATTCGGTTGCCCGGGAGTTGAGCGGCACCAATTCGCCTTGCTTTTCCAGCCGGCGGCTTAGAGCGTGGAACGCGAAAGACCCAAAGGCGAAATTAAAGGGTGTCTCCATGAATACCGAACTGATTAGCAAATTTTAGGAATCTATAGCAATGCATCGCGCCTGCATCAACGGAAAATCGGCGCCGGTGAGCTCGAACCCATCCCGAGACGGAGAGTGTAAGATGGTCGAAGATGATGTGTGGATCAGGTCCATGGTGCGCCAGGACATGCCCGAGCTGCTGCGGCTGATGGAGGGCATTGTCAAGTTCGAGCGCGGCACGGACTTCCGACTCACTGAGGCCGAACTGCTACACCGCGGCTTCGGCGAACGTCCTGAATTCGGCGCCTTCGTCGCCGACCGCGGCGACAGCAGGCTCGCCGGCATGGCCGTGCACTACGAGATTCCTCTCATGCACACGCTGCGGCCGCTGCTCATGATGAAGTGGCTTTTCGTGGACCCGGATGTGCGCGGCCGCGGGATCGGCCGACGACTAATGGGGCGCATGGCCCGCCATGCGATGGATACAGGGGACGAAAGGTTCTGCTGGTACGTGCTGAAGGATAACGCACCAGCCCAGGCATTCTACAAGAGCGTCGACGCGACCCCCGATCCGGACTGGGATCGCTGGCAATTAGGAGCGGAGGCAATCATCCACTTGGCCGCCGATGGCTAGGGCGTGAACTCACCAGCGCTACAAGTACACGCGGGCGCGCCACGTTGAAGGCCAAGAACCTCATATCGGGCGAAAGCGGCCGAACCATGAAAACTGAAATGGTTGCCTGATCGACCATCATCGTCGCCCAACGCTCGGTCATCCCACCTGTATGCGGACACCCTTGGCGCCGTAGAGCAGCCGCCTCAAATGATAGCTGGCGAGCCGATCATCGGCGTGCATGCCAACCAAAGCAGCGAAAGCCGGCATGGCCGCAACGTCTTCCGATTCGAGCTTGGTAAAGGCGGTCCCATACTGCGTCGTGGCCGGCGCATCGAACTCCGCCGCCGACAAGGGCTCATGGGCGCGCAATGCCTCGCTGCGTCCGCGTAGGACAAGATCGCCGATTGGCCGCCCCGAATTTCAGCGCCCTGCTTGCGACAGCGTCGCTGACGCAGATCCGCGTGCCCAGGGTCTTGTTCGCGGCTTCCAGCCTGGCGGCGATGTTGATCGTGTCGCCGTAGGCCGTGCAATCGAAGAAGCGATCACCGCCGAAATTGCCGACCAGCGCGGGGCCGGCATGTACGCCGATCCGTGTGACACCGAAATCAACGCCTTTCCGCTTCCAGCGCTCGCGAAATGCCTCCGCCCATTGATCGATCGCCTGCGCGCAGGCGATCGCACGCGTAGCGTAGTCGCTCTGATCGCCAGGCGCATTGAACATCACCTGGATCGTATCACCGATCACCTTGGCCACTGTTCCTTCATGGGCGAAGACGACATCTGTCAGACCGCCGACATATTCGTTGAGCAGTTCCGCCAGCACATCCGGATCGGCCGTCTCGACCAGCGAGGTAAAGCCAGTGATCGGTGAAGATCACGGCAATGTCTCGCCAGCGTACCTGCATGTCGTCGCTGCCATCCCCCGCGGCAATGCGCTTGGCAAGGTCCGGCGAAAAATAGTGCGACAACGAAGCATGGGCTCGCTTTTCCAGTCATACGGTTCAACGAGGGCCGCGCGCCCAGGCTCCAGGTCTTCCTCAGCGCAGCCGGCATCGATGCGGAGTCGTCAGCGACCGGCTAGGCTTTTTTGCATGCCGACAAGAGGATGAACTTGGACAACGTGGCATCCCATCAGGCCGACGCGACAACGAAACGCCCGAGGCACGTGCGATATGGCCACGTCGATTAATGCGCCCACGTTCTTGTCCAATGGCGAGCGAAGTCAAAATACTTCTATCGAATTGTCGACCAGCTAGAGACCTGCTTGCCAAACCGCGAGAGGATCGTCATTGCCGGAAGTTCGCACACCGTGCCCTCCGAAAGTCCTGACGCTCACGATCAGGCTGTCCTTAGGTTTCTGAGCAAACCTTAACGCCGGGTCATCGACGGACCTGAAGGTCTCGAAAATCCGACTTCCGTTCTGCCCCCACGAGCAGACTTGCCGTTAACGGCCGCTTTGCGCCACAGCACTAAATCGCTGCGCGATAGCCCGCTGCGCGGGGAGGGAATGACCGTTTCCGGGAAGGTCGCGAACTGAACGCCTTGGCGCCCAAGCTCGATAATTTTCTTGACCACTTTGCCAACAGTGCCTTCCCGGCTGTAGAGAACGGGACTGATCTGCACGGCTGCGGCTTTGACAATAGGCATCGTGACGGGTCCTTCTTGGCGGGTTGTTGATGTAATCTTTGGTCCGCGCGACGCGGCTTCACCATGCCCAGTCGGCTTCGATCGGTTGGCGATAGAGCTTGGAGCGCTCCAAGGTCACAACGAGGCCCGCGGGTCGCATTACGAACGCGGAGGTTCGGCGATGAGCATGGCGAGCGGCGCAAGCGGCCCGAGAGCGATCAGCTCGAACTCCATCATTCCGGCGATGCCGAGTGGAAGCTTCTCCAGGACTTCGTGCGCCTCTGCCGTGCTGGTGGCGTTCACGATAAAGACAACGCCGCGGCCCTCTGTCAGGGAGAACCACTGCTCGATTTTTCCAGCGAGATGATTGCGAACCGTAGCGCGAACCTCGTGGGGCGGACCGAGGCGATCGCCTCGGGTGTGCCCTTCGCAGTGACCGAGCCGATCGCCAGGATCTTAGTTGCCGGAGCGACAACGGCGGCGGCGAGCGCGGGCAATATCTCGGCATGAACGCGCGGGTTCTTGACTTCAGGCATTTTGCTATTTTCTCTCGCCGCATCGGCGTCGGAGCCGAGAACTACTTCGCAGCATCCCTCAAAGCACCCGAAGCGCGATCGGGCAGTCGCGAAGCTACGAAAGGCGGTCTTAGAGCCTGGAGCACGACCAAACTCACAGTCGAGGCCCGCGGGTCGCATTACGAACGCGGAGGTTCGCCGATGAGCATGGCGAGCGGCGCAAGCGGCCCGAGAGCAATCAGCTCGAATTCCATCATGCCGGCCACGCCCAGAGGAAGTTTTTCCAGGAGTTCATGCGCCTCTGCGGTGCTTTTGGCGTTGACGATAAAGACGACGCCGTAGCCCTCCGTCTGGAAGAACCACTGCTCGATCTTGCCGGCGAGATGATTGCGAACCGTTGCGCGGACTTCGTGAGGCAGGATAGGGGCGATCGCCTCGGGCGTGCCCTTCGCGGTGACCGAGCCGATCGCCAGGATCTTGGTTGTTGGACCAACGACGGCGGCAAGCGCAGGTAGTATCTCAGCGTGGACGCGTGGATTCTTGTTGTCGGGCATTTGGCTGTTTCCTTTTGTTGAACTGGTTCTTGGTAGCTGCCAGCTACTTCGCAGGCTCAGTCAAAAGCACGCGTAGCGGAGCGATCGGGCCAAGCGGGATGATCTGAAACTCCATCAGTCCGGCTCGGCCGAACGGAAATCTGCCCAGCAGTTCCAGAGCCTCCTTCGGATCGGTGACATTCATCATGAACACCACGCCGCTCTGGTCCTGCTTGAGGTACCACTGGTCGATTTTCCCAGCGAGATAGAGCCGTACGGTGTCGCGCACTTCAGCAGGCAGGAGCGGTTTCCATTGGTCCGGCGAACCCTTGGCTGTGAAAGTGCCAATCGCGAGCAATTTGGTAGTCGGGACATCGAGGCTCGATGATGGTGGCATCGACTGAGCGAACGAAGCGGCCGGGCCGAACACTGCGACTACCGCGACGATGGCGCCGAAGCAGGCGAGCCTCGTCAAGCGGGTTGCGCGCACGGCGAGCTTGTCGAGGACGCGGCTCATGACAGCATCGCCTTTGCCACTTGCGCGGGCTCGTCGGCCTGCAGCCAATGGCCTGCCGGAATGACGGTGAGGGACGCATTCTTGAGTTGAGACTGGCGCCGCTCGGCCATGGCCGCCGGGAAGTAAGGATCGTACCGTCCCCAAATCAGCTTGACTGGAATATCCAGCGTCTTGAGCGCCGTCAGATGTTTGGCGTTTCGGGCATGTTCATCGAAGAATTCCGCGGCCAACTGCACGAAGGCGGGACCGGCGCCAGGTTGGACGATGAAGTTGTCGCTGATCAGCGGACCGATGAACGCGCTGAAATGGGACTTTTGCGCCTCGGGCAAAGAATCCAAGAATTTCTTCTGTTGCCATCTCAGCAGCCAGCCAAACTGTTCGGGGCTCTGGGCGATCGCCATGGCCAGGGACTGCATGCTCCGGGTCGCAAAGAGCGTGATCATCTCGGGCCAAAGAAACGTGGAGTCCTCGCTATAGGCCGAGTTGAGCATGATCACGGAAGCGACACCGTCTGGATGAGCGAGCGCGTAGTTGAGCGTCGCCATCCCCGAGGAGTCGTGAGCGACCGGGACGATCGTCCCCAGGCCCAGACCCTCGACCACCGCCTCAAGGTCGCCAAGTTGCTGCTTGAAGCTATAGACGGTGCCGGCAGGCTTGTCCGAGGCGCCGAAGCCCAGGAAATCGAACGTCACCACGCGCCGGCCGCTGGCAACCAGGAACGGGATCAGGTCATCCCAGATATGCAGGTTGTCAGGGAAGCCGTGCATGAGCACAAAGGCCGGGCCAGAACCCGCATAATCTCGAGCGTAGACTTTTCCTTCGCCCCTGGAAATGCGATGCTCGACGAAGGCGGGGTGATCGGAAGACATGCATCATCCTTTCTTCCTCACGGAAGCGGTAAGGGTGTCGCTTGGCGGCGAGGAGCCAGTGCGAGATTTGTTGCTCAGACTCTAGCGATTGCGGTGGGGCTGACGTAGGTCGTTCTTGCCACCATTCGTGCCACAGGAGCGAAAATGCATCGGGTCGGTTTCATCGTGCCGCAGCGGTTTCAGTTGATGAGCCTTGCGGCCCTGACGGCATTCGAAATCGTCAATCTGCCTCCTGCCGACCAGCGCTATGACATCCATTTGCTTTCGGAGCATGGCGGTCCGGTTCGATCTTCCTCAGGAATGATGCTGCAAACCGAACCGTTCGGAGATCCCGCCTTCGACACAGTGATCGTGGGTTCGATCACCGAGATGGACATGCCTTCCTCTGATGCGACTATGATCGCGTTCGTGCAGGAAGCCGCCAGGGCGTCGAGGCGAGTCGCCTCAATCTGCAGCGGAGCGTTTGTGCTGGCTGAAGCGGGCCTTCTGAATGGTCGACG
This sequence comes from Bradyrhizobium sp. LB8.2, assembly GCF_040548035.1. Taxonomy (NCBI): domain Bacteria; kingdom Pseudomonadati; phylum Pseudomonadota; class Alphaproteobacteria; order Hyphomicrobiales; family Nitrobacteraceae; genus Bradyrhizobium; species Bradyrhizobium sp. LB8.2. The sequence continues at coordinate 84,711 of NZ_JBEPQV010000006.1, forward strand.
CGCGACGATGCACTGGGCTCATGCAGCCAGCTTCAGGGCTCGGTTCCCGGATGTCAGGGCGGAGGAGGACCGCATCTACATCAATGACGGTCCGGTCTGGACGTCAGCGGGCATGACCGCGGGGATCGACCTCGTTCTGGCGTTGATTGATAATGATCTCGGTCCCGAAGCCGCGAAAATGGTCGCCAGGCTTCTGGTCATGAACCAGCGTCGGATGGGTGGACAAAAACAGCATTCCGCGCTCCTAGATATGACGCCGAAGTCCGATCGCATCGAACTGGTGCTGGCGCACATCCGTCAAAATTTGCGGAACCCGCTCACGATCGAGGAGCTTGCGGCGGTCGCCAGCCTCAGCCCCCGTCAGTTCAGCCGCGCCTTTCTGGCTGAGACCGGTCAGTCTCCAGCAAAAGCCGTGGAGCGGCTCCGACTGGAGGCCGCCAGGTTCATGATCGAAGAGGGACGGCACACGGTCAATGTCGTGGCGCAGGAAACTGGTTTCGTAGACCGCGAACGCATGCGTCGCGCGTTCCTCAGGACCTTCGGCGTGCCACCGGAGATATTGCGGAGAAACGCTCGACGGGAGGCGGAGGCGGCTGCCTGACTTCGGGCTGTCAAGAAATGTAGGCTTTTGGTCAGGCACTCAACGTGGCGCCGAACGCCGCTCTCGATCATCCGGCTCGCACGTGACCTCCCTAGTCAGCGAGCATCGATCCAAGTCACTTCCTGACCGCAGTTTCGGCGCCATTCATCATCTCGCCAATGATGTCGGCGGCGTTCATGAAAAGTACCCGCGTCTGGCGGGGCCGTTACGGTTCCCTCACCCGCCGAGCACGTTGGCACGATTTGCTGCAAGCCATTCGCGAACCGTCGTCGTCGACGTCCGATGATCCGCTCGACAAAGTCGTTACGTGCCCATACCACTTCGTTATTCTCTTCATACTGGAAGAACTCCTATAGAAACCGCAGTCGTTCGGCTTCCATCGCCTTGTGAGATCGAACTCGCTAAGTTGCGTCGAGCGATGCTTGGTGAGCGCAATTGACTTCTGTGAGTTCACGAGAACCTCACGGGCCGAACCTAACTTGGACAGCTCCGGCAATTGTTTCGCTTCCCGCAAACCGCTGGCGCAACTCGCGCTTGAGCAATTTGCCACTTGGATTCTTCGGCAGGCTGTCGACGAAGATCACGCGCTTGGGTACCTTGAAATGCGCCATCGCGCCGGCGCAATGGTCGATCACGGTCTTCTCGTCGAGATTCTGCCCAGCCTTGGCGACCACGATCGCTGTGACAGCCTCGATCCAACGGGCATCCGGCAATCCGATAACCGCCACCTCGGATACCTCCGACAGTCGGTAGATCCTCTCCTCTACTTCGCGGCTTGCGACATTCTCGCCGCCGGTCTTGATCATGTCCTTCACGCGATCAACCACCGTAATGTAGCCGTCACTGTCGACGGTTGCGAGGTCGCCGCTGTGAAACCACCCACCCCGGAAGGCCGCTGCGGTTTTCTCCGGATCGTTATAATAGCCGGATAATAAATGCGGCGAGCGGTGCACGATCTCACCGATCTCACCCACGTTGACGTTGTCCATGGCGACATTCACCACGCGCGCTTCGACATTTATTGCTGGCTTTCCGGCCGAACCAGCCTTACGCAGTTGGTCTTCCGGCTTGAGAACGGTCGCGAGCGGAGCGATCTCCGTCTGCCCATAAAAATTCTAGAACTTCACATGTGGCAGGCGCCGCTGCAATTCAAGCAGGACCTCCACGGGCATGATCGACGCTCCGTAATAGCCCTTTTGGAGCGTCGAGAGATCGGTCTGGTCAAAGTGCGCACACCGAAGCATCGCGATCCAGATCGTCGGCGGCGCAAAAAACGAAGTGATCTTGTGGGCTTGGATCAATGAAAGAATATTTTCGGCGGTCGGCTTTGCCGTGATGAGGCTGGTGGCACCAAGGTAGATAGCGGGACCGAGAAATACGTCGAGCTGCGCACAGTGGTAGAGTGGCAACGCATGCAACACGTTGTCTTCGGCACCCATACCGCCGTCGATGATGCAGCTGACATACTGCCACATCACCGCCTGATGGGTGAGTACGGCTCCCTTTGGCAGCGACTCCGTGCCGCTGGTATAGATGATCTGGGCCGGATCATCGTTGTCGACCGGGGCTTCGAGCTGCGAGCCGTCGGGATGCAGCAGATCGTCGAACGCCAGCATACCTGCGGGCGGCATTGCTGGATCTTCTCCGGGCATCCACACCAGCTTTTCGACCGCGGAACCTTTGGCGGCGGCCGTGCGAGCGGTCTCGACGAAATCCGCGCCTGCCGCCAGGATTTTCGCACCGGAATTGACGAGGATAAAATTGATCTCGTCGGGATTCAGCATGAAGTTGATCGGAACGAGGATGGCACCGATGCGCGCAATCGCAAACCGCATCGCGGCAAAGGCGTGGGAATTACGCGACAGGACCGCGACACGATCGCCCCGGTTGATCCCGATACCATGCAGCCCGCGGCCGAGCCGGTTGCAGATCACATCCAATTCCAAAAATGTCCAGACCTCCCTCCGCAAGTTACGGCGGACTTGTTGGGCGTGCGATCGGCCGATCGGCGCAACAGATCGCCAATCGAATGCTGCCGCGCCACCCGGATGGTGGCGGCGATCTCTTGCTTCATCTTTCTTCCGCTACTTGAGCCAGGTTGGTGACGCTAGCCCGCCTCGAGGCTTTGACGCGCGCGATCTCGAAAGGTACGGCCAGCGGAGTACATTGAGCACTCCCGTCCCTTCCCCTGAGAGAGTACTTGCGTCCCCGCCGCGACCGCGGAATCATGCGGGATGGAACACAATCTCTCCATGCGCTTGACCGTGATCGGCGGCGAGACGGCTGAAGGTGATTATTCCGTCTTCCGTGAGGAGCGGATCATCGGACGCATCCGATCCACCGAGGATCATGTTGACAACGCCCAAGTCTGGTCGTGGACCATCACCGTACCCTTACCCATGGTGGCTTGGTGCCACGGATCGGCTGAGAGCCTTGAAGCCGCCAAATGGGCCTTCCGGAGCGCCTGGGAGCGGTTCTATTCCGACCTGACGTCCGACGAGATCGCCCGCTGGCACTACGTCCAGGATGAAGCGGCGCGGCTGCTGAACAAGTTCTCAGAATAGGCACCAAGAAGCAGACGCAGGAGTTCGCGCGATCGGTCTCTTGAAGGGAGTGGTGGTTTTCGGATTCCGCTCGACAATCTAACGCCGGTTGTGCTGAAATCCGTCTGCACGCCACTGAGATGGCGTTTTGATTGAGGAATTTGCAATGACCGAAACCATTACGCTCGACATGGCTACGCGCGAGGTAGTCCGCGGCATCGTCAAGGACAGCTCGGTGCTCTGCACAGTTACCAGCGCTCCCCGATGTCTATGTCAACGTCATCACCAAAGCGGACACTGCCACCCTGCACAAGGGAGACGGCACCGTCCTTCCGAAAATGACGCGCACGCGATTCCATCTATTTCGGTCCAATACCGGCAATGAACCGTTTTCTGCGACCGTTGTAGTGACCGACCTGCCCAGCAGCCCGACCGACAAATCGGACATGCTCATGACGGCATTCAGCCTTGTCAGACACAAGCCGAAGGGGATGAAAATCAAAGCGAAGAAGAGGACAGCCAAGAAACCATAGGCCCGCACTAAGAACTCGCGGATCAATCTGTTGGCGACGCGGGGACGATCCTGAAGGGAGTGGACTACGCAGCAGCGGCAATCAGCGCGTTCGCCGCCTGCACGGCGGTGACATAGTTGAACTAATCCATACTGTCGCCAGCTAGCTGTTGCAGATCGGAGGCAACCATCCAGTCCCTGTTGCCGAGATCGGTCTCGTGGGTAGAGCCGCCGCCACCGCCAGATACCCAGTTCGTGTTGTCGATATTGGCAGCGCTTCTGATCGTTTTCCGCGAGGAAGCCAGCCTTGGGGAAAGGCGCCGTCGCGCCGCTGATCACAGATCCAACTCCGATGAAGAGCGTGTTGGGGAGCGCAGCAAGAAGCTGATTGAGTACACTCGCCACAGCCGTCGTAAGGGCTGAATTTCCGGCATCGCTTTGCGATCCAAGAAAGGAGATGATGTCTGGGTTCGCCGCCATGTAGTCGGCAACGCGATTTGCGTGGGACCATGCTGGGCTGTTGCCGGAGCCCGGCACGTTCCAGCCTGGTAACGGTTGCCGGACGTGGTTGGAAGAAGCATGCGGTATCGCGCTTGAGTATCTCCCCATCGGTCAAGGCGCTTATCCGACGTCAGCGGCGCGTTGCGCAAGGACCGCAAATGAGTCAGAGGAGACCTGAGCGGCCGAGAAAGAGAGCGAACATCCGCGTCACCCGTGACCAAGGCTCATAGGATCTCTAACACAATCAGGACTTGCATTGCGAGACCGTGTCTGGCTGGCTCTTGTCATCAACAGCCAAATCGGAACTCACCGTGATTCATTACGACCTCTTGCTGACTTACATGACGGTGGTTCTCGGACTCTTCCTCATTCCGGGTCCCGCCGTCCTCTTAGTGCTCGCGCGTTCGTCCGTGGGCGGGCGTCGCGTCGGAATAGCCACAGGTCTAGGCATCGCCACCGGCGACATGCTTCACACGGCTACGGCCACGCTTGGATTGTCGGCGGTGCTGATGACGTCGGCTCTCGCCTTCAGCCTGGTGAAATATGCCGGTGCCGGCTACCTCATCTATCTCGGCATCCGCGCATGGATGGAACGAGGCGAAGATCTCAAATTGGCGCGGTCGCGCTTGGTGGACGCGCCGCTTGCCTTCCGGCGGGCCGTTCTCGCGGAGGTACTCAACCCGAAGACGGCGCTCTTCTTCCTGGCTTTCATTCCGCAGTTCGTGCATCCCGAGCAAGGCTCCGTCGTGGCGCAGTTCGCGGTTCTCGGTCTTGTCTTTGTGATCATGAGCGCCATCTACACCGCGTTGATCGCTCTCGCTGCCGGGCAGATCGGCAGGTGGCTCGCTGGTCATAGCGGCGTCGGCCGCTGGCAAGGCCGTATCCTCGGAGCAATCTACCTCGGTCTCGGCATTCGCATGGCCTTGCAGCAAAGGTAGTGGCGTCGGGCCTCTTGGCCCGTCTGCGACCTTGGAGACCATCCACTCTTCGGCTGCTGTTGGCGGTAAACCCGACTAGGGCCAGCCGTTTAATAAGTACATGCCCTATGCCGGAGGACTCCAGCGAAGTGAGGCAATCCGACTGAATGCAGAGCACCCACGACCAGCATCAAGCCGAGTCATAAGAAACGCCAGGTAGAGAATCACGTCACGTTGTCCATCACCTAACTTGTAAAACGCCCTGCGCCTTTTCGGCTCCGCTTTAGCGAAGAACATACCCGGGAAGCTACGTTCCTATGTACAAGAAGAAGCCCGCCTCCTGCTGCGTCGGCTTCCACATAGTTCGTTGCTCGCAGGCCAGGGCCCAGGGTCCTTGGTTGTATTCGAGCCGAGCCCAGACTTTGCCGACTTTGTAGCGACCTCATTCGAGATCAGGTCGGCCGCCCAGCCGTTCATGGAACCGTAACCCGTGGCGTAGACGACCAGATCCGCCGGAAGCTCTGTCCCGTCGCTCACGATGACCAAATGCTCGGTGAGCTTCGAGCGGTGTGACGGAGATGCCGATGATGCTCGAAGCCGACGCGCTGCAAATCGCCGCCGGAACGTTGCCCTTCGCGATGGCGGTGAAGGCGATCGAGGATTGGACCGTGGACGGCAGGGCACAGAGAAACAAGACGCCGGCGGAGAGCGTCGGAGTCACAAGCGGCGACAGGATCGGCCTGAACGCCAGGCCCAATAGCGGAAACAGCACGAACGTCGTCAGCAGCACCAGTGCATGCCAGTGACTTGCCTGCCGCGATCACAGCTTCGCGCGACAGCTTTGCTCCATGCAGGAAAAACAGCAGGCAATGGCAAAGTCGGTGAGACGATCAACCGCCAGCGCCGCCGCGCCGCGGCAAGGCAGGATACTCGCCGCGACAACGGTCGCGACCAGCGCCAGGGTGAAATTCTCAGGCAGAAACTTGGGTTGGGACATGCTGGCGGTCCGTTCGCCAAGTCAGCGCGCTTTTCGACGCACTGGAAACATGCCCCAGTGAGAACAACTGACCCACTCATCGCGCTCGTTCGCGTATGCAGATGCGGATGTCATAGAGGTCATGGTCGTTTCCTACATTGTATGAACGATCAAGAAGTAGGAGGCGGCCGACCTTTCACCACTAAAACTCGATTCAGGGATCGTGACGGCAGACATGCTTCCCAGGCAGCAAAGCGCCCAGACCCGCTGGCCGCCACCAATCCGGTGACAGCCAGGCTCAGCAACGTCGATCCGATGAGGCCCGCAACAATCGGCAACCATTGCGACCGCAATACTGCGATCTCCGCAATGAGACCTACACCAGCCGGCACGAACAGAAGCCCCATGTGACGGATCAAGGTTTCAGCGGTGCGCTCCAGGCCATCGGTGATCGCCCGTTTCGCAGTCGACCCTTCCCCTCTGAAGACCAGCGCGGCGGCCAGAATTGACATACCGGTCCGGGTACGGGGAGTGCAAGGATTAGGCGAAGCAAATCGCCGGCGAGTTCACACGCCAGCAAAGCAAGAAAAGAGGGTATCATCATTTGGCCCGGCGACGTGCGCGAGTTCAACATCCGCGACAGATCGACCCTTCCAGCAACGTTTCAACCCGCGCATCCTCCCTGTCGATAGCGGCGTTCGTGCCGAGCAGCGGACCTTTCATCGCGTGGCCGCCTGTACCGGATGATGGCAGCGCGGTGCCCAGGGAATTCGTTCCTGGTGCGGCAGCACTCGTTCCGAGCGCGCCACCCATCGACATGTGCGATCCCATGGATCCCATGCCGCCACGGGCAAATGCCGCGGTGGCAGAGAGGACGAAGCAAATTGCAAAGCAAAACAGTGATAACGGCCTCATGATTCATGCTCCACGCGCTGAGGTGGTCTTAACCAGAATCTAGGTGTCTGGCGCGCGCCGGCCGGGCACGATCGCGAGAGCGATCGTGACAAAGAATACAGAATCGGCCTTTGCAGAGATCCAAGCTCTCCAGGCGTTTCGCCGTCTCGCAAGAGTGATCCGCAACAACGCACGATCCAGTGCGGAAATGCCTACATCTGTCTCGTTCGAGAAAATTCCATTCGGGAAACGCTACCGACAGAGCAGCAGTGATCGCGAGGCGCGAATTCTCCGCACGAGTGAAACAACGGAGAATGATGATGACTGTATTCAAGACACTGGTTGCTGCGGCGCTGATCTCGACGGCGACAATCCCGTCTGCGTTTGCAGCGTGGTCCTTCGCGGACCAGGAGCCCGCGGCCTTCGCGTCGATGTATCCCAACCGAGACGTACTGAATGGCGGCGCCTTGACGCCGGCGGGCAGGATGGGCCTCGAGCGTGCCGGCGGCGCGGCTCCCGTGTTCGCGGGCAGCAACGTCCATAACGGGGCAAGGCATCGTTGAGCACAGGCCCTGCAAAGCGTCATACGGGGTGCTGCCGCGGCCTGCGGTGCACCCTGTTTGCCGTTTGATCGCTCACTGCAACGTCAGATCCCGCCGCAATTGCAGCAACCGAGAGTGCTTCCCTCTGGACTGAGACGGCACATATTTGCCGCCGAGGCGAACGAACGTTTGTACACAGCTGGTGCTTTCACAATGTTCGGGCGCTTTCGGACACTGGAGGAGTGAATAGTCGAGCCGAACGACGTTTGAGTTGTCGTCGTATGTTGCAAAGTAGTGGCCGGCCTCCGCACTGGCGCCACACCTCGCCAGAACGATCCTCCTGAGCTCGGACGGGGACTGAGCAATCCTTTCGGCGCTCATTGGAGGATCAGAGGGTACGACCGGTACCGCGTAGCCTGGCGACAAACAGCCGGAGATTGCCATGCACATCAGTGTGAATGTGGTTCGTCACATCTTGTACCTCTTCAGACAGCAGCTCCTCCAGGAGGCATTCCCGGCGATCACAGATTTTGATTGGATCGGCGTAGCCTGAATCCAGGCTTTGCGAGCGCTCCAGCCGCTATAGTGACAACGAATTGACAATCACTGCATCAAGAGCCTGCGATGCCACAAAATTCTAAACTCAGGATCCATCCGCGGATCACGTGCGCCATTGACGCCAGGCCGCCTGACGCAATCAAGCTCCACTCTCGAAAGCGAATTGGACTTGCCGGCCCATGGCTTACGTTTCACCTCGACGATCGAACGTCGGAGATTTGAACGCGTATACACGTCTGTGCGGCGGCCGCGCTCCTGCTGAGCAGTGGCGCCTGTCCGGCGCAAGTCTCGACCATGGGCACGACGGCCATGGCGATACCGATAGCACCCGGCGCTGTTGTGTCGTCTCCACTGGCCGGACCGGGCCGTTTACGAGCCTTTTCTCGGCCACAACCGTTCCAGGTGCGCCAGCAACCACTCTGGCTTCACCTCCGCTGGCGCAAGACCCGACACTTCCAGGAACGAGCGTGAGTTGCGCGCCGACCGAGGTGGAGCTTTCGCCTTCCGTGGAGAGCATCACCTCCACAACCACCAGTGTTTCTGCTGGTCCCACTTCGGCGTTGAGCGCCTTCGGCGCCATCCCCAGCATGTCAGGGCCGGCCGCGCCGACGAGTACAAGCCTGTCGCCGACCTTGCCGACGGCCATGCCCTTGACCATCGTGGGCACGGTCACCGGCAGCACGACAGGCACGATCGCACCGGCGCCGTGCTCGGCAGCTCGACACCGGGAAGCTCATGCACGTCGGCACCTGGAAACACGCTGGCCAATGCTGCGGCCTTGCCGGCCTCCACGCCCGATGTCCCGCAGGGCCCTCCACCCGGAACCATTCAGTCGCCGGCGGTCGACGCCGACACGCTCAACACCAGCATCACCCCCGCGCCGAGCGTGATGCCGACTCCGAACACGGCTGCATGTAGCGAAAGCATTTTCGATGGACCTCGCCAATCCGGCAGCGGCGGAGTTCAACCCGAGTGGCAGTGCTGCCGCCATGCAGGTCGCGTCGCCGCCTACGGGATGTTAAGGAGACTGTTCTCGCTCGAACGAACGTTTTGGGACAGCTCGCTCAGCCGTCTTCCTGCTGATCATCGACGCGCCCGCCGACCCGGACAGGCCTTCAGGTTCGCTAGTGCGGCCCTGAACGCATGCCGGGTCGATCGCGCATCGGGCGACAAGCTCCTCAGCATATCTGCGGATTGTCGCCATGGTCACAGATGCCGCCCGGCTGCTCCGAGGGCGTCGTGGAATAGGCGCCGACGGGGGGGCCGGACATCCAGGGATGGCGGTCGAATTCATCGGCGAAGGGCAAGATGCTCCCAGGATGGGCGTGCTCCACGGCGTGCCGTTTATGCATGGGGTTCTCATATGCACTCGCAGCCGTCGTCAACATCGTGGTGGCGATCAGTGCCGCCGACAAGATCTTCAACATTGTCATCAACCTTCTCCATTCAAACACAAGGAGCATTTACTCTGTGAATGAGGTGCGGATTGATGCGGGAGATCCGAATGCAAGACTTGCTCACAGCCCGTCAATCCGCTGTGACCCGCTTAGGATACTATCTGATCCGCAGCCGCGTGCTCGCGAGCCCAAATTGGAGACGGCTATTCACCAAGCCGCGCCGCTGATCGGCCTCTCCTCGAGCTCGGAGCACCCGGGGCCGACCGCATCGATTAGCTCGTCTGCGGCCCGCGAACAGAGACCCGGTTTCCTTCGACCAGGTTCAGCATCGGGTTGAGGATCACCTGATCGCCCGGCTTGACTCCCTGGTGCACCTCGACCTACGTGCCAAAATCACGCGCAATCGAGAGCTTGTGCATGTGAACCACACCATTCTCCACGACTGCGACATGCAGGCCATTCTCATCGAACACGGCGGCGTCCGCAGGTATCACCATTGACGGCGACTTGCGTGGAATGAATAGCCCAACAGTGCAATAGAGGCCCGGCTGAAGCGCACCATCCGGATTGGGCACGTCGATCTCGGTCAGCAGCGTGCGACTGCCGGGCTGCAACGCGGTGGCGATCCGCGTGACCTTTCCTGGAAACGCTCGCCCGGGAAGCTCCGGGACCCGGACGACTGCATCGATACCGGCTGAACACCCAACGCCTCGTCCTGGGGCACGAATACCTGTGTGCGGATGACATCCGCATGCATCAGCGTGAACATGAATGTCGAACCGGCCTGCACCAGGCTGCCGTTATCGATGTTGCGCTGGGTTGTCACGCCGTCGAATGGAGCCACCACGCGCTGATAGGCCTTGTCCTGCTCCAGAACCTTGATCTGAGCTTGCTGGACCGCGATGTTCAACTTCGCCACTGCCTCCGCCGCCTGCTGCGCGCGCAGTGTCAGGAGGTCATTGTCGCCCTGCTGGGCGGTCAACCATCCCTGCTTGACCAGCCGCTGTCGCGCGCACTGGTGACCTCTGCGAGCTTGCGGCTCGCCTGTGTCTGCTGCAGGCTTCCCCGGCTCTGCGCCAACGTGGCCTGGGCTTTGTAAGGGACAGAAAACGCCGGGATCGTGGGACATGTCGGATAGACCCAGAACGGACTGCGCATCCGATTGACAAGTCGCCGTAACCAAACATGACGTGACCTCAAGGTCCACCCCAACTTTCCTGAATTGGAGCTATCAGTTGCAAAGCCAATCTGAGTTCCAACTTGGGAAAGCCCCGTTTTGCCAGGTCAGCAACCTGGTGGCGATGCAGGCGATACGCCCGGCGTTGCCGCGGAGGCTGGTGCCATCGTTCCCGGCGTTGCCAGATTCATCGTCGTGCTCTCGGCGCAAGCCGACGTATTCGGCGTCGGCACTACGATCATCGTCGGATCGATGCTGGTGCCGGCAAGCTCCGCGACCGTGGATTGAATCGTGCCAAGCGGGGGGCTGCTCGGCACTTCGGGGGTCGAGAGCGGCAAAGCCGCACCATTGGTCGGCGGACCTCCCGGCGTCGAGCTGCATACGGTGGTCGATGAGCTGCCGAGCGGGGACACCGGCGAAATGGTCCCGGTCGTGCTGCCGGTGATTGACGTTGGAATGGTCCCCAACGGGTTCGCTGGCATTTCTGCGGTTGCGTTACCAGTTGTGGACGTGGAAGAGGTAGGCGGTACTGCCGATATGGTCGATGGCGTGGAAACTGATGGCGTCGTTCCGGTTGTGCTGCCAATTGCCAACATGGAAGTAACTGGCACCGACGGAGTTCCAGGCGCGATTTGCCCTATTGGTGTGGAGCAGATGACGACGGTTCCCGGCGTAGCAGGATCAGAAGCCAGAGGCACCGGCGCCAGCGTCGTGTCAGGAGCGCCCGGCTCGGTCGTCGCCGAAAACGGGCTCGGGCCATAGAGCGGGGACGTCACGATCGTAGCCGGTGTCGATGGAAGGCCCATGGCTGTGGTGCCCATGGTGGAGATCTGCGCCAGGCAGGCGTTGCAGCCTGCTAGCAGGATGGACGTTGTGAATAGCAAGCGTCGCATCGCAATTCCTTCCTCCGCGGCGGTTTAGCTTGTTTGCGCTTTGCGTACTGTGCGCACCGCGACCTTGCTGCCCTCCGCCAGGTTCACCATCGGATTGAGGATGACCTGATCGCCCGGCTTGACGCCGTCGTGCACTTCGACTTCCGTGCCGAAGTCACGCGCGATCGTGATTTTTTGCAGACGGGCGGTGCCGTTCTCGACCACCGCGACATGCAGGCCATTCTGATCGAATACAACCGCGTCGGCCGGTACGATCATCGAAGGCGTCCTGCGCGGAATAAATAATTCGACGGTGCAATAAATCCCGGGACTGAGCGCGCCGTCCGGATTGAGAATGTCGATCTCGGTCAGTAGCGTCCGGCTGCCGGGTTGCAACGCGGTAGCGATTCGCGTGACCTTGCCGGGAAAGGTGCGATCCGGAATCTCGGGGATACGGACCACTGCCTCGACGCCGGGCCCAAGCCCGAAAGCCTCGTCTTGGGGAACGAACACCTGGGTCCGGATCACATTGGGGTGCATTAGCGTGAACATGAAGGTCGATCCGGACTGCACCAGGCTCCCGTTGTCTATGTTGCGCTGTGTGATGACGCCGTCGAACGGCGCCACGACGCGCTGGTAGGCCTTCTCCTGCTCGAGTATTCGAATCTGGGCTTCCTGCGCGGCAATATTCGACTGAGCCACTCCCATCGCTGCTTGCTGCGCCTGCAGGGTCAGGCGATCGTTGTCGCCCTGCTGAAGCGTGAGCCATCCCTGCTTGACCAGATTGCTGTCGCGCGCATTGGTGAGCTGGGCGAGATCGCGACTTGCCTGGGTCTGCCGCAATGTCGCCTGGTCTTGGGCCAGCGTCGCCTTGGCCTGCGCAATCTGGTGGTCAAGCTCGGGGGCGGTAATGTCCGCCAACGGGGCGCCGGCCTTGACCCTATCACCGATGTCGACGTAGCGCTTTTCAATATAGCCGCTGGTGCGCGCAAAAATATTGGCCGCCTCGAATGCCGTGGTGGTCGCCGGCAAACTGACCGTAATCTTGCTGTCGCTGGCGCGGACCGCCGCGACGCGAACGTCGGGGACAAAAGTCCTGCTCTGTTGCGTGGTGGCCGCGACCTCGAGGCCGGCCTGGTAGTGGCGCAAGCCCCCTATTCCAAGGGCGCCCAGCAATAGCAGCAGCGCGCTTCCGCCGAACAGCACTCCTCCGTAACGACGTCGCCCCTCGCGACCCCCATCGGGCAGCTCGACAACCCGACAGGTTTCCGGATCAACGCGATCCTCGACATTTTCACTTTTCGGCTGCACACGAATCTCGGTCACTCCGGAATCTCCTCGAATACGCCATGGTGAGGCTTTCCATCGTTACCCTTGCGCAGCATGGCGAACAGGTAAGGCACGATCAGCAATGTTGTCGGCGTCGCGAACAGCAGGCCGCCGATCACGGCGCGCGCGAGCGCAGCGTTCTGTTCCTCGCCGGCGCCGCCGATCGCCATCGGGATCATACCGACGATCATCGCGGCCGCCGTCATCAGCACGGGGCGGATTCGGGTGTGACCGGCGCTCAGCGCGGCCTCAAAGGCGGAGTGACCTTTCAACTGCTGCTCGCGCGCGAAGGTCACGAGCAGAATCGAGTTCGCCGAAGCAACGCCGACCGCCATGATCGCCCCCATCAGCGAGGGTACGTTCAATGTGGTACCGGTGATGAACAGCATCGTGACGATGCCGCAGAGCGTCGCCGGCAGGGCCAGGATCACCACGAACGGATCGCCGAAGGTCTGATAGTTCACGACCATCAGCAGATAGACGAAGACCGCGGCGAACAGCAGGCCGATGCCCAGATTCCTGAACGCGGCGTTCATGCTCTGAATCTGGCCAATCACCTGAATTGAATTGCCTGGTTTCAGCTTCTTCTGCAGCTCCTTTGTGACCTTGTTGATGTCGGCCGCCACGCTGCCGAGATCGCGACCCTGCACACTGGCATAGATGTCAAACACCGGCTGGATATTGGTCTGGTTAGAATTGGTGGCGACCTTGTCCCGCTTGAACGTCGCGACATTGGTGAGCATGCCCGGAACCGTTTGGCTGAGTCTCGTCGCCAGAGACGCGGAAACCGGCGTGTTTCCTAGCGCATTCAGCGAGTTGACTTTGTATTCCGGTGTTTGCACGGCAAGATAATACGGAATCCCCGAGGTCGGATCGGTCCAGAAGTTGGGCGATACCTGCTCCGACGAACTGAGGCTGACATTGATATTGGTGGCCACCGTGCTTGCATTGAGGCCAAGCTGCGCCGCGCGGGTCCGGTCGATGTGGGCGAAGAACGCCGGCGCGTCGACTTCTTGCTGCAGATGGGCGTCGACGATACCGGGTATGGCCGCAAGCCGCTGCCGGAGCTCCCTTGCAACCGAAAGATTGTTCTTGTCGTAGCCCACCGTCCGAACGTCGATCTGAGCCGGCAGTCCGAAGTTCAGAATCTGCGTTACCATATCGGCCGCCTGGAAATAGAATGTGTCCTCCGGGAATGCGGCCGGCAGTACCTCACGCATTTTTTTGACGTAATCAGCGGTCGGCTTGTGGCCCTCCTTGAGCGCCACCTGGATGACACCATCATTGATTCCGATCGTCGAACCGTCGGCGAATGCCAGATTATAGGCTCGCGCCGGCAGTCCGATATTGTCGACGATAAGGGACCGATCGTTTTCCGGAACGATCTCGCGAATCTTGTCCTCAACCGCCTGGAAGATCGCCTCGGTGCTTTCGATGCGGGTGCCGGCGGGAGCGCGAACGTGAAGCTGGATCTGGCCACCGTCGATGAGCGGGAAAAAGTCCCGGCCAACGAACACCAACATCACCGCACCGAGACCGAGCATCAACACGGCGACAATCGGCACGATGAATCGCCGACGAAGCAGAGTCGCCAGGAATGTCGAATATCCGTCACGCAGGCGCTCGAAGCCGCGCTCGAATGCGGCGGAAATCCGCGAGAAAATGCCCCCGGGGGGAGTGCCTTCGTCCGTGTGATGACGTTCGCTCCTGAGCAGCAACCCGATCGTGATCGGAGTCAGGGTCCGCGACAATCCATAGGAAGCCAGCATCGCAAATACGACGGCAAGTCCGAGCGGCGTGAACAAGTACTTGGCCGGTCCGTCGAGGAAAACCACCGATGTGAACACGCAACTGATAGCAAGCGTCGAAACCAGCGTCGGGACCGCGATTTCCGCAGCACCGTGCAGGGTCGCCTCGAAAAGCGGCATACCCTCTTCGGTCCATAGACGGTGGGTGTTCTCGATGGTCACGGTCGAATCATCCACCAATATGCCGACCGCCAGCGCAAGACCGCCCAGCGTCATGGTGTTCAGCGTTTCGCCCAGAAAGTACAGCACGATGAGCGACGACAGGATCGCCAGCGGAATCGAAATCATTACCACCAGGGTCGACCGCCAGGAGCCTAAGAAAATCAGGATCATCAGCGCGGTGAGAGCTGCCGCGATGGCGCCTTCGCGCAGTACGCCATTGACAGAGTTCGTGACGAACACCGACTGGTCGAACAGCTCGCTGACCTTAAGTCCGGCCGGCGCGGCGGCGCGGATCGCCTGTAGGGCGTTCTTCACGCCGTTGACGACCGCCAGCGTCGAGGCATTGCCGTTCTTGATCACGCTAAGCAAAACCGAGCGGCGGCCATCCTCGCGCACGATGTTCTGTTGTACCAGTGATCCGTCACGGACCTGTGCCACGTCCTTCAAGAGGATGGTGGCGCCGTTGGCGAACTTGACCGGCATCATGTCGAGATCATTGATCGTCGCCGGCGTCGCA
Organism: Bradyrhizobium sp. LB8.2; assembly: GCF_040548035.1. Taxonomy (NCBI): domain Bacteria; kingdom Pseudomonadati; phylum Pseudomonadota; class Alphaproteobacteria; order Hyphomicrobiales; family Nitrobacteraceae; genus Bradyrhizobium; species Bradyrhizobium sp. LB8.2. The sequence continues at coordinate 100,016 of NZ_JBEPQV010000006.1, forward strand.
TTCGTTCGCACCGTATACTGGGTGTCTCCGATCTTTGCCGTTCCCGATGGCAGCGTCAGGTTCTGCGTATTGACTGCGTTCACGATGTCGAGGGGGGTCAGCCCCCGGGACAGCAGCTTGTCCGGGTCGATATCCACCATAATCTGACGATATTTGCCGCCGGCCGGCGTCGGCAGAGTGACGCCAGGTACGGGCGCCAATTGTTGCCGAATGCGGTACATGCCGAAATCGTAAAGCTGTTGCTCGTTCAGGCTGTCCGAACTGAGACTGAGCTGCAGGACCGGGACGCTCGACGCATTGAACTGCACGACAATCGGCGGCTGGATGCCAGGGGGCATCAGAGCGCGAATCGAATTGGTGGCGGAAACGATCTGCGCGATAGCGAGGTCAACATTGACATTCGGCTGAAAGTAGATCTTTTGGATCGACAGACCATTGAGGGTCTGCGCTTCCATGTTCTTGATGCCGTTGACGCTAGAGCTGATGGAATATTGGCTGTAGGTGGTGACGCGCTGCTCCATTTCCGGCGTGGTGAGACCGGTGTATTGCCAAATGACCGTCACCACGGGGATGCGGATTTCTGGAAAGATATCCGTCGGCATTGACCTGACGGCGGCGACGCCAAGAAACAAAATCAGCGCTGCCAGCACATAGAAGGTGTGCGGAAATCGGAGAGCGAAACGAACAATGCCCATTGTCTTTCCTTGCTGCGTGCCCGGGTATTCCATTTGCCAACCGGCTGCGTCCGCTATTTTGATTGTACCTGCACAACCGGACGGGGCAGGTCGGCGTGCCGCTCTGTCGGGTAAAGGCGCATGAGGAACAAGATCATGTTTTACCTCCGAGATAGCTGGCCGTTGCGTGCGCAGACTCTTCGACGTCTGTGCCTCTCTCGTTCTCGAAATATCTCCGTACAGGGTTCACGCGACAAAGCTCTCATCAGAGCAGCGAAAGCTCCGGTTACCCGAAACATGACCGCCATGCGCAACGATCCCAATTAAACTCCAATTTATCTTTCTGAATTGATCCCAGTCATCAATGAACGCATGTTGGGGACCAAAACGAGATAGGCACCCTGTCATCCACTCACGCGGCATTGGAACAAACAGCTCGTGAGCAGCAGGCACCGCTGCAAGCGCGGTTCGGTGGGATATCCGACGGGATGGACGCAAATACCAGGCTCCGAAAGCAACAGATCCTCGCCGGCTTGCGCACCTAGGCGCCCGCTGCGTTTGGGCGATTAATCGCGCGGCCACGACCGCCCTCCAGCGCTGGAGCATTTACTCCTCCCACCGGCGCAGCACTCGAAATTCGATGGGCGGGCTTCGGTAGGCGCGCTGCGCTTACCAGTGTCCCGATAGACGTACTTATTTCTTGACGAAGATTTCGCCGATGGACGCTATCGACGTTGGATGGGTTGCCGCCCATTGTTCGATTTCCGCGATCTCCAGATAGTACTTGGCCATCCTCAGCAAGCGCTGACGCGTTCCTGGGTCGTCTTCGTGGTCAGCAAGTTCGGTCAATTCGGAAGCACGTCGGGTCAGGTCTGATGGATCTATCATGTTTAGGTACCTCGCGGCTCGTGACCGTGACTTCCGCAGGCCATCTCATGCCGCGCGCTTTATTGCCACGCTGCATCGCCAATGTTGCGCTGGGTTGGCCATCCACGAAGGGCAAAGCGGTTCACGTCAGCGGTATATTTGATCGCGCTGCGTCATGGCAATTCTGACTTGGTCTCCATCGTCGTACGGGCAGCGGCGAACCAAGCGTCGCCAGCCGCGCAGCAATCCGTGCAAAACTTAAATTCGGGAGTTACGATGTTTTGACCCGTGGCCGACGCTGAAACGTGCGATGTTATAGCGGACGTTCTCCCATGGTCAGCCTTTGACCCCGAGCGAAACGGGTCAGTCGCTCGTCCTGTGTTCTGGTTCACCTTGTGACTCTCATTCACCGACATGGATGGTGGCGACCATAATAGCCGAGGAAGGTGTCCGGTGCGGAGTCGTAAGAGTGGTAGCGCTGGGCGCGGAATGTGGGACTAGCGCGGCCCATTCCCGCATAAGCACTGTTTGCCGGATAAACACTGGCCGCGCCACCAGGTAGCTCCGAGCCCATAGCGATTCTCCATTTTCCTCTTCTGGGCGAAAATTCGCGCTAGCGACTGCTGCTCTCGCGGGCGCTCCCTCCAGATTTTTCTACACAACGACTATCTCGGCATTGCAGGTGAAAACACATGCAGCATGAAGATCACTATTCGCCGAATGCGCAAATGGTTCCCCAGAGATGCGCCTAATTTAGCCGGGCCGATCCATTCTCTGCGCAGCTTTTTCAGCATACACGCGGGTTATCGCCGACGTCGCAATTGTCCCCGTCCGGGGGCGCCGTAGAAAATGCACCGATGCGCGGTGCTGTAATGCCGACACGGCCGTCATTATAGCGGGCGGTCGGGGAGGCGTTCGCATTGGCGTCCTCTGCGAGGTGCCGCGAGGTTACATGGCTCGTGCGAGCCATGGCGGGCGTTGCGAGCATGGCGGCAGCGATCAATCCAGCCGAAAAGAGCTTGATTGTGGTCATTGAACTTCTCCTTTGGATGCAGCAAGCCAAAGTCGTTTGGCTTCTCCAAGTGACATGTGGGCAGATACGAATTTCTGAACGCAACACTAGCTCACAATCGTTCAACGCGCCGTGAGCCTCTTGCACGATGATCAGCCACTCGATTGAGAGACGGCCAGAATGACTGGCTCGAATTGTGGAGCTATGGACCGCGTTTTGGAATGCGCACGAGTTGCCGATCAGCGGAGTCGTTTTGCATCGGCCACGGATTGGCAGACAATCCTCATTCTCACGCGTTATCATCATGCGATGCGCGAACTCGCGCTATCTTGAAAAGACGTGAGAAAGTTTTGGCTGTGAGGACTCGTAACCCTTCCCACTTCGATAGCGAGGCCAAAACGTTGGTCTCTCGTATCCAATGGAGAAACTGAAATGACCAAATTTAAGCTCTTATCGGCGGGATTGATCACCGCCGCTATGCTGGCAAGTCCGGCCATGGCTCGCGAGAATCATATCACTTCGCACCGGGATAACGTCGACGTTGCTGCCACTGGGCATTACGCTGACGGACGCGTCTGTCAACTAGCTCCCCGCGTCGGCTCTTTTGCGGGCGAGCCCTGGGACAACGGCCCGCCTTGTGAACCCGAGACAGGTTTCTGATCTGTCCTGATCGCAGAGCGCCGGCGCAACAACGAAGCAGACTGATGTTGTGTGGGCCCGAGGCCGGCAGCCGCGACCGCGAAAATGTTGGGCCGGAGAACAATGCTCCGGCCCGACTTCTTGCATGAACATCACTTCTGCATTGCTCCAGGTGCGACGCCACTCCCAGCAAACATGAAGGTTTTTATAATCGATTTCATCCACGTCAGATCTCACTTCAATGCAAGGCAACTGATGATGGAGGTTCAATATGAAATCGATTCCAATACTCGTACTCGTCTCGGCAACTGCGCTGTCCGCACTTGCCTTGTCCGGCTCCGCCGCGACGGCGGGGCCCATTGTCCCGCCCGGACACTACTGCATATCCTATGACGAAGGCGGCACGGATTGCAGCTTCACGAGCTATGCACAGTGCCTGGAGACAGCGTCTGGAATTGCCGCGGAATGCTATGGCAAGACCGCTCGCGACGACGAAAATGATCGGGCTTATATCCCGCATTGGTAGCGGTCCTATTTTCCGACAACGCTTCACAAGAGAAGGAACGTCACGATGAGACGAATTATGACAATGCTGGTGACCACCATGCTCGCCGCAAGCATGCTTGCGGCTAGAGCAGAAGCGCGTGGTGGCGGTGCCCACATCGGCGGCTTCGGTGGGGGCCGCGTCAGCTTCGGTGACCACGTGGCCTACGGCTCAGGCTTCCGTCACTCCGCAACGCACCGTTTCGGGGGTATCTGGCCTGGCTATGGTGGCCTGTTTGACTATGGCCTGGACTGTTACAATCCCCACTACCAATATCCGCCATATCACCGGCCGCCCTACTGCGGTTGATCCTCTGGTGCAGCGGGCTTTGACGGCGCAGATTCGAAAGTCGGTGCTTGAGTGATCCGTCGTCCCTCCGGTACTTCGGCATGGGAAATCCACGTCAACTGCTTAAGCGCGATAACTCGCGGGTGAAAGCACAGTGGCGAACTCGTCGCGACCGATTCAGCCGCTTTCCTTGCGCTTTCCTTGGCGTGTTCGGCACGACCGAAAGCGCGCCGAAGCAATATCCCCTTCACCCCCCGGCATAGGTTACTGCTGTCACCTGCCAAAATGATGCCGGCCCGAACGATTTCGCGCTGGAGTTTTGGGCTGAAATTTGTTTGGCTTCATCCGCTGGCGTTGCGTGCAGTACAACGAACCACCGCGAGTTAATCATGCTCAGCGTGTCATCCGGCGCGGTCTCTCCCCAAGTTCAGTCGCTCCGCGCGGCCTGATGCTTACGATAGACCTACCAGCTGTCTGTTTGCGAGGCGAACAGCGGATTGAGGATCGTGCGTCGGCAGATATACCGTCGGATGGATTTGGGCGAAAACTCTAATCGAGTCCAACGTTGCGCAGGAAATGCCCTCGTGCGCACTGACGCCGTCCACCCTGCCGGCGAGCATCAAGCGCTCATTGTAGGAGGTATCGCCAGCAAGAAAATGCGTTGTGCCGTCCTCCTGGCGTACTAGTACGGAGGCATGATCCGCAGTGTGACCTGGAGTGGCCACCGCGACAATGTCCCCGGCATGTGTCAATCGTCGGCTGCGAGCGAAGGGCCCAAACGGTTCCGCGGCGAGTTCAAGCGCTGTTGGATCAAACCAGGAGGGCCAACGATGAGGAAGGTATCCGCGTATTCGCCCCGCCCATCCACTTGCCGTGCGAAGTTCGCCGGAGGCAACAAGGATTTCACTATTTTGGAAATGTGCCAGGCCGCCATCATGGTCCATGTGCAAATGAGTGAGAACGACCTTTTTTACATCACGTGGTCCAATGCCCAGCGCACGCAATTGCGGACCGATTTCTTCTTCCCTATCGATTCGAAAAACGACTTCCCATCTGGCAAAGGGATGATACGACGCTCCGGTTTCGAGCAAATGCGCTCCCTGGCCAGTATCGACTACGATAACACCTTCCTTGTGCTCGATCGCCCAAGCGTATGTCGGCAACCACTCGGTCCAGTTCCGGTCGGTGAAAATGGCAAGCCGTCGTGCCAACCCGTGTCCGTGTCCTTCGACCTGCGCACGTTTTATTTTAACGAAGCCGGTTTGGATTGCATGAATACGCATGGCTGCTTCCGTCCTCCGTGTCATCAAAAAAATTGTCCGATGTGATTTGACGTGGCTTCTGTTTCGTTCTGTATCATTGTGCTTCCAGCGCTTCTTGGATGGGAAACCGCGCCAAGAACCAGGTGATCCCTATCAAATCTGCTGTCCCTCCCGGACTTAAGTGGCGCGCGATCAGCGCATCATCAAACGCGGCCATCTTGCGCAATCCGTCCGGCGCCAGAACGCCACCCTCCTCGAGGAGCCTTCTGGCGTAGGCGCGGACATAGTCCCGGCCGGCGCCACCGCCGCGTGACAGAAGATTGGTGTCATTATTGACGGCGAGCAGATTCAATAGCGCTTGCAGGAGCATCAGCTCCTCGTTGATACCGCTCGACCGCAATTGGTCGTAGACCGGTAGCGCGGCCTCGCGCACCGTCGCATATCCCGAAGCGGCCTCGCCCCTTGCGCCGACGACCCCATAGCGCCGGAAGACGCGTTCGCCCGCCGTACGCGCCTCTCCCCTGGCCTTCAGCTCGCGATCCACTAGCCCGACGCAGATGCTGGCAACCTCATCGCACAGACGCTCGCGCGTTATGGAGATCCCACGCCCTAAAAGACGACCAGCCCCGAAACAGAGCAAGCCAAGCGAAAAGATGCCGCCCTTGTGCGTGTTAACGCCGTCGGTCGCCCGCAGCATCGCTTGTTCGCAGAGCACGCCGACCGGACGTACCAGCGAGAGCGATGCACTCGCGGCGATATAGGCACAAGAATTACCGATCTCCACAAAACGCGGCCACCAAGGTGCAATGGCGCGCGCGCTGGCCAGGAACGTGTGCATGTCCATGTCATGGTGAGCGCCGCAATTTCGTCGATCGACCAATCCGGGTTTGGGCGTGAGCATCAACTCTGTGAGCAATGCCCGATCCGCATACGCGGCGAGCGCGCTGGCAGTCCTCTCCAGAGGCTCGTACCCCGCCGATGATGTCAGCGGACTAATTGACTGAGCGCAGATCATAGTCATGAACGATCCTGGCTATCGTGCTCAGTAGTTCTTCGAGCGGATGCAAGCGCGAGCGGCCGCAGGCATGGGCAGGCTGCTCGCATAACAGGCAGCGGCGCGGCGAAAAGCTCAGCTCCCGACGGGACAGCGGGCCACTTCCAGGCGCGATAACGTCGAGATCCCAAAGACGCCCGATCGGGTGACAGTCTTCCAGAGCGGCGGTGACCGACTTGACGATCCGCGCTTCCGCATCAATGACGTAGAGCGCTTCGGGACCGGTCTCCCGCCACAAGACCTCGCGCGACAATACGTGCCACCCGCGCTTATCTGAGATGGCCTCCAACTGCTTGAGCGCCTCGCTCAGTACCCGTCGGGGCAACCAGCCATCCTTCACCGGGCCGGGCATCACCACAGTCATGGATACGAGCGGTTTGCTAAAGCACGCCAAGGCAGCGGCTTGACGCGCGGCTCGCTGCTCTCGAGCCGCCAGCATCTGTTCGAGGCTGACGGCGCGCGCGACGGCGGTCTCGGCCAGCGCACACATGATCAGTTCCTCACCTGCCGCACGACATCGATCACGCTACCGTCACGATAGCGGATGACACCGACAACGCGCTCGGTGAATTCGAGGGGCTCGGGCTCGCCCGTTAGCGCCACAGCTTTCTGGCGCAGCTCCTCGATTTTCATGACGGGCAAGCGGGCGTCACGCAGCCGCTGCTCGACTTCCGGACGCTTGGGGTTGACTGCGATGCCATGATCGGTCACCAGGACGTCGACCGATTCACCTGGTGTCAGAAGCGTGGTGACCCGGCGCACCACCGTCGGGATACGACTGCGCACGAGTGGGGCAACGACGATGGTCAAATCGGCCGCCGCCGCGACGTCGCAGTGTCCTCCGGATGCGCCGCGCATCACGCCGTCGGAGCCAGTGATCACGTTGACGTTGAAGTCGACATCGATCTCCAGCGCACTTAGAATAACCACATTGACCCGGTCGACGTAGGCTGCCTTCGACGTGGGATTGGCATATTCGTTGGCCGAGATCTCGATATGCGCGTTCGAGCTACGCAGCGATTCCGCGGCATCGGCGTCGAATGACTGGACATCGACCAGCGCCTTGATCAGCCCCTTCTTGTGCAACTCGGCAATGCTTCCGGTGATCCCGCCCAGTGCAAAGCTGGCCTTGATGTCCCTGCCTGTCATGCGCTCTTCGAGAAAGCGGGTGGCGGCGGTGGATGATGCTCCAGAGCCCGTCTGAAGGGAAAAGCCATCCGTGAAGTAACCGGAGTGCTCGATGACGTCCGCGGCGTGGCGTGCGATCAGCAGATCCCGCGGATTATTGGTGACGCGCGCCGCGCCGACACTGATCAGCGCGGGATCGCCGACTTGATCGACCTTGACGATGAGATCGACCCGATCCTGCGAAATGCTCGCCGGATGGTTCGGAAACTCGACCAATTCCTGGGTCAGCAGCACCACCTGTCGAGCATATTCGGCATCGACCTTCGCATAACCGAGCGAACCGCAGCTCAAACTGCCGTGCGAGCCGTTGGCGTTGCCGAACTCATCACAGCTGGCCACGCCCAGGAACGCGACATCGATCTTCAGCTCTCCTGTCTGCAGCAGGTGAACCCGGCCGCCATGCGAGTGGATCTGCACCGGTCGCTGCATCAACCCGTTCGAAACCGCTTCGGCAAGCCGGCCGCGCATCCCGGACGTATAGATTTCTGTGATGACGCCGTTCTTGATGTGCTCCACCAGAGGGTCGTGGCAATTCAGAAGCGAGCTCGAGGCGAGTGTGAGGTTCTTGAAGCCGAGCCGGGCCAGAGTCTCGACAACCTTGTTCACCACCTTGTCGCCTTCCCTGAAGGCGTGATGGAACGAGATTGTCATCCCGTCCTTGAGTCCAGATCGCTGGATGGATTCTTCGAGCGAGCCGCAGAGCTTGCGGTGCAACTTGGTGTCGAGGGCTGAGAGATAGGGAGTCTGGGCGTTCGCTCCTGCAAACGGCGCCAATTTCGCGAGCGAGGCGTCCTGTGTAGCCAGGTTCTTTGATGCGGTGTTCATGACATCGTCCTTCGTATTATTGTGGTTTTAGTCAGGATGCCTCGGCAAGTTGCAGCGCCATTTCAGCCTCTTCGATCACAGGCGGGTCGACCATCTTCCCATCGAGTGACACGACTCCAAGCCCCTTGCGCCGCGCCTCCGCCGCCGCTGCAATGACACGCTTCGCATGACTCACTTCCTCCTCGGTCGGCGCGTAAGCTCGATGCAGAAGCTCGATCTGCTTCGGATGGATCAGGGACTTCCCATTGAACCCGAGCCGTTTGGCGATCTTGACTTCGCGCAAGAAGCCAGCGTCATCGTTCACGTTGCCGTACACGACATCAAACGCGTCGATCCGCGCCGCGCGTGCGGCATGCAGCACCGCAGCCCGGGCGTAGAACAGCTCAGGCTGCCAACCCTTGCTGCGCTTCGTGTGCATGTCGACGAGGTAATCAAATCCGGCAAGCGCGATTGCGATCATGCGCGGCGAAGCCGTCGCAATCGATACGGCGTTGACGACGCCGGAGGCCGACTCGATGGCTGCCACGATCTTGGTATCCCCGACCGGGCGGCCACAGGTGCTCTCGATCTGCGCCACGTGAGCCTCAAGATCGTGAATCTCCTTTGCATTCTCGGTCTTGGGCAGGCGCACCACATCCGCGCCACCCCTGACCGCGGCCTCCAAATCCTTGAGGCCGAACTCGGTGCCAAGCGAATTGACGCGTACGACAGTTTCAATGTCGCGATAGGCCGGATGATGCAGCGCCTGAAACACCAACAGTCGCGCAGAGTCCTTCTCTCGCGGCGAGACGGCGTCTTCCAGATCGAACATGATCGAATCGGGCTTGTATACGAAAGAGGTGCTCAGCATCGCCGCGTTGTCGCCGGGGACGAAGAGCATGCTACGCCGTAGTTTCATGACAGCCTCCGCCAATCCAGTTCTGGCGCCTCACAGCCGCGCAATACCGCCGCCTGAACTCGTGCACGGATCACGCAATCGAGCGCGCCCTTGTCCTCGATGGATATCGCTCCGGCGCTCACCGAAAGGCTGTCGAGCGTATCGATGACGACCAGCATGATCTGCTTGCCGAACTGCTTCATCACCTCGCTCTTGAGGACAACCTCGCGAGTTTCCTTGTCGCTTGGTGCAACCTTGACCAGCACGTCGCTGGATTCCAGGGTGCCGGCGATCGCTTCCTTGATGACTTTCATCGCGCTTGGACCTCCAACTGTGTGATGTTTTCGACGGGATATTTTCGCTTCAAGAACTGCAAGGTCGTCATGGGAACGAGTTCCTCGATGAGGGAGAAGTCGCGCCGCGACAGCAATCCTCTGACCTGGGATGCAGAAATCGGCACGCCGCGGACGGACGCCCTAGGCAGCTCGGCGACCGCAATCGGCGGGGCCGCAGAGGCTGCATACTGCAGCCAGTGCTTCATCTCGGCGTTGTAGCTGCTGGTAACGGGATCGAAGGGCTCGGTTCCCACGTAACGGTGCGTGATGTTCAGCGCCGGCGCGATATATTCACGGAACATGAGCACGTCGATCGCGGCCCAGCTGCTGTCGATCAACGCCTTTTCCTTCAGAAAATAGCCGGGGAAGGTAGCGCGGGAGATGATGTAGTCGGAGCCGGGATGGAGCGTCAGGTTGTCGATGTGCCTTACGCCTGCCGCCACGAGCGCGAAGCGATCGTCATAAGACAATAGCGACGCGTCTTCTCCGACCACGAACACATGGAGCCAATCACACGCGTGCGCGGCCTGCTCGACCAAATAGCGATGGCCGAGCGTAAAGGGGTTGGCGTTCAGGACGATGGCGCCGATCCTGCGCCCCGGCCGACGCCGCTCACGTAATCCGTCGCAATATCTTTGAATCGCGACTGGACTGTTCTCCATCAGGATGACCAGCCGCGGCACCTCGACCAGCGGATAAAAGCCCCAACCGCGAAAAAACGGCAGATTGTGAGGCGGAGAGTACAGGAAGAGATGAAACTGTCCTCGCTCAGCTGCCAGTTTTACAACCGCACTGCCGAGCCGCAGGCTGAGTGACTCCCCGCGAAAATGTTGGGCGATGGCGACACACTTGATCGTATAGTGGTCCAGACCGGCACAGGCGACAACATGTCCTTCTCGTCGATACACGACGAATAGCTCGACCTGGCCATCCAGTTCGAGATTGTTTGCAGCAAGCAGCGTTTGGACCTCTTTCATCTCGTGAGGCGCATCCGTCGGGTCTACCGTGCAGAAGTCCGCTTCGATATTCATAGGTGCAGCCTCTTTCACGCGGTCATCAGATGGTGGGTCGCCACGATCATGATCGGGATGGTTGCGAAGGCGAGCACCCTCGTCACCAGGATCGTGGTGGAAGATTCGGATTGGAGAAGGCCGTATTCTTCAGCAAACATGGTCGTGATCACGGCTGAGGGAAGAGCCGCAAGCAGAATTGCTTCCTGCGCGACCACGCCAGTGACCCCGAACGCCAGGACAGTCAGGAGCATGGCGACGGGGTGCACGAGGTTCTTGATGAGAGCGTCTACTGCCACCGTCGTCGTGAGCTCAACTTTCTCCTCAGCAATGATGAGGCCTGCCACGAAGAGCGAAATTCCTGTCGTTGCACTGCCAATGAGGTGCAACGAGCTGATGACGAACTTGGGCATGTGAAAATCGAGAATGACCGCCACGATCCCAAGGAAAGGCACCCAAACACGCGGTTCACGCATTGCCTTGACGAGCGTTTTCGTGAATGCCGCCAGACCGCGGCTCTTCCCGTTGTCCGAACCAAGCTCGAGCAATACCGTTGTGAGGGGAAGGATGATCAGCGACGGAACGAGGTTTGCGATGAGGATCGGATACAGGCTCGATGGGCCAAACAACTGCCCGAGGATCGGAACGCCCATGAATACCATATCGGGGAAAGCGAGCAGGCTCGCCTTCAATGTCGACGTACGCAGGTCGTAACGCCAGACGAACCGGCAGCCGAGCAGCACTACGAGGTATGGGACCATGAGTCCCACGACGAACAGCAACGGTATTCGGTAGTCAACCAGGTCGGCTCGGGGCGTTTGCAGAATCCCAGCGAGCAGCAACGGCGGCAACAGCCAAGCGAGAACCAGCCGCGTCAGCAAGGCCCGGTCAGTACTCCCGAAGAACTTCAGTCGACCGGCGCGGTAGCCGAGATAGATGACGAAAGCGACGGGTACGAGGGTGGCGGCGATGGTGTTTAGCATGCGCTGCTCCGATAATTGGACTGAGCGCCGACCCTCACGCAATCGCGCCGTCTTCGCGTGATCGTTCTCGTTCGGATGCCTGCGCGCCGATGCCGAACCTGTTTGCGATCGCGAGCACCCGCTCGGCCTCTCGCTCCATCGCCGGCTCGACGACATGTCCGGCGATCACGGGCGTGCTCGTGCCGGCTGCGGCCCGAGCGGCGGCGACGGAGCGAGCGCGGGTCACGGCATCCGCTGAAGGCGTAAAGATGGTGTTGATGGCGGCGAGCTGTTCTGCCTGGAGAGCCGACTTTCCTGTCATGCCGAGCTTCCGGCTCGCCATCGCTTCTCGCCGCAAGCCGGCGGCATCCCCTTTGAAATAAGGTACGTCGATGGCCGCGATGCCCGCCGTAGCGGCGGCCGCGACGACCACGGATCTCGCGAACAGGAGACTCTGCCAGGAACCCTCCGCGCCAAGGTCGGCCGCCAAGTCACCCCCGCCCAGAAAAAGCCCGCAGACACGGTCGTGCGCCTGCGCTATCCGATCGGCGACGAATACAGCCTGCGCTAGCTCGATCATCGGGATGACGCCGACGCTCGACAGCGGACCATCCAGGATGTCGATCACGAGTCCGGTCTCGTCGGCGGACTGGCACTTCGGGATGATAAGCGCGTCGGGTCTGGCGTTGGCTTCCTTTAGCGCAAGCAAGTCATGAAGCCCGGTCACCGAGCGCGGGCTGTTAATACGCAGGATACGTACGAAGTCCGCTTCGGCTGGCTGACCCAGAAAGGCAAATGCGGCCTCTCGCGCCTGCCGCTTGTTGTCGGGAGCGACGGTCGACTCGAGATCCACGATGATGGAGTCGGCACCGGCGGCGCGGGCGCCGTGAAGGGAGTCGGGCCGAGAGCCGGGCGTGAGCAGGAAGCTGCGGCATGCCCGGACCTGGCTGCGAAGCGAAGCGGTGGATTTCTGCGTGGTTGGCACAACAACGTTGATTGTCATATAGGCTCCTTTTCCGACTGCTGGGGCAGGCTCGAGGGCGCGGCCCGGTTCACTCAGCGATCGATAGGATGAAGGTAAGCTGCGCACGGATTTGGACGATTAAAATGGCTGCTCAGGTGACTAAATTTGCGTTTAAGGCTGAGAACCACGCGAGTATGCATTCGGAGACGCCGGCATATTGCGCCACGGCGGTTTGCGGTCTCGCGGGATAAAGGCGAACGGGCGACCGACACGCAAGTCACCAATCCGGCGTCTTGCCGCCGACTTACAAGCCCCGCGCCCACCAGAACCGCGCGCCGCGGCAGCCTATTTCGGGCATCGCGCCATTCATCGCGAGCGCCGTTACTCAAACACAGATCTTCTTTATCTTTTTCGGTGATGCACGTTCGCCGGCGCTCACTTTTCATTGTGCCGAGACGCTCACAGCGGTGGGTGCGACGATGCTGCGCGGGGGCTTCACCGTTTCCCATCGCCGCATAGGTTTCGCAAACGGCTGGGGGCTGCGACGCCAAGGCGGCTTCCGGGGTGGGCGCGCCTCCGTTCAGGACGTCGGCGTTCGGATGGTAGAAGGCGAAAGCGCCCGGCTCTTGAATTGCCGCCCTGTGCGAAGACAGGTGTTGCTGCCCCGAACAAAAGGACGGCTGCGGTGAGAGTTTTGAATAAGGTCATGATGATGTTCTCCGATCGCGACCGAAGCGAGGGTTCGTGGAGAGCACCCGAAGCTCAGTCACGCTCCGGTCAACGCGCGCATTGTCGGGCGACACGAACTTCTTGCTTTCGGTCGCATCCGAACTCTTCGGATGCTTCGAGCCGGATGTAGGATGGCAGCGGCACGGACCCATTAAATTGCCATTCACAAAGCTCACCTCAGCTTGAGACGACCACGTCAGCCGAACTGTCCTTAAAGAGCGCCCTGAGCAACGAGATGATTTGGCGCGGCACCCGGCAAGGTCAGCAACGGAAGATATTGAGACTTCTATCGAGTTCTCTGTCCAATCCCTGTTGCTTGGATTGAAACTCGTAATACTTGTCTGCTCGGCCTCATCTGCGGACGAACCAGGTGAAAACTGCGGCGCATGAGGTTGCAAGTGGCCGATCGGGGCATTGCCAAACGCGGTGATCCCGCGATCTCCAGGAGGACTACCGAGCGCGGCTTCTCCGCTCCAGATCAACGCCGCGCTGAGACCCGCGACGATGATGAGACTGGATCGCATTCGATTTGCTCCATCAACACTATCGGAAACATCTGGAGGCGGGCGCCTCTGGCAGTGTCAGTTCAGTTTCGTTGTATTTGTCGCAGCCGACGAGCGCTTCGAATCTGACTCCGCGCTGGGTTGCGGCGCCGGCGGTTCGCCGGACTGCGTGGCCGGCGCTTCTCCGACTGCATGACGCATCACCGCAATCTCATGCTGCTGTTGCGTGATGATGTTCTCCGCAAGGCGCCTGAGCTCATCGTTGTGACCGTATTTGAGCTCGGCGCGCGCCATGTCGATCGCACCTTGATGGAGAGGTATCATAATCACCACGAAATCTCGATCGATATCCCCCGTCGGCTTGACGAGCATCTCCCTGGTAATGTTGCTCATCGCCAGATCATTCTCGAACATGAACCGTTGTTCGTTGACGTCGGAGGCTGCTGCGTCGACATGTTGAGAACTTGCTGTATCCCGTGCGAAGGCAAACGAGGTCGCCGATACCGTTAACGCCGCCGCCAACGAGATGACTCGCGTACGAACAAATGAGCGCGACAACAGAGCCATATTGACCTCCAACGGAATCGATTGCGCAGGTGGATTGCTGCCGCAGCGAAGCGGCGATTTCCTTCGAACTGGTGGGGCTAGGTGACGTTCTCAACTAAAAATAAAGTTAGGATTGAATAACCATCTTGCGAGCAGATATCTCTTTGTCCTGAACCCAGATTGCTTTCCTGAGTACGTTTTGGCCCGCGCGCTGCTTAGCCTTAGATCCAAGCATGGCGGCCTATCCAAAACATCCTGAATTCTGACAAATAATATATTGGGAAAGTACCCACTCCATTCCTAGGTCCAAGCTCAGAAACGACGACGTGATGTCGTCACTTGAAGGAGCGGACCATGCCGACTACCGTCGCTGATCAATTCGCCGAGACGCTGGCGGCGTCAGGCGTAAAACGAATTTACGGAATCGTTGGCGACAGCCTGAACGGATTGACCGACGCAATCCGCCGCCAGGGCAAGATTGAATGGGTGCACGTGCGCCACGAGGAAGTCGCCGCTTTTGCGGCCGGTGCCGAGGCGCATCTTACCGAAAGTATCGCGGTTTGTGCCGGGAGCTGCGGACCCGGCAACCTGCATCTCATCAATGGTCTCTTCGACTGCCACCGCTCGCGCGTGCCGGTGCTGGCGATCGCGGCTCATATTCCCTCGGCCGAAATCGGTTTCGGCTATTTCCAGGAGACCCATCCGGAGAACCTATTTCGCGAATGCAGCCATTACTGCGAGCTCGTCTCCAATGCGAACCAGATGCCGCGCGCTGTAGAGATCGGGATCCGTGAAGCCCTGGGCAAGCGCGGGGTTTCCGTCATCGTGATCCCCGGTGACGTCGCGCTTCAGCCTGCGGCAGAGACGACCAAAGTCCCCCAGCTCGATCTCGTGCCGCGGCAGCCCACGGTGGTGCCCAGGCCCGATGACATCCGGGCGCTGGCGGACCTTCTAAACGGTGCAAAGCGCGTCACGCTGCTTTGCGGCTCGGGCTGCGCCAAAGCCCATGACGAACTGATCGCGCTCGGCGAGAGGCTGAAATCGCCGATGGTACACACCATGCGCGGTAAGGAGCACGTCGAATGGAACAATCCCTATGACGTCGGAATGACCGGGCTGATCGGCTTCGCTTCGGGCTATTACGCGATGAATGATTGCGATGCGCTGCTGCTGCTCGGCGCCGATTTCCCCTATCGTCAGTTTTACCCGCAAGGAGGGGCGCGCATCGCCCAAATCGATATTCGCGCTGAGAATCTAGGCCGCCGCACGCCGATCGAACTCGGTCTGGTCGGCGACGTCGGCACGACTTTGCGCGCCCTGCTTCCGCTGCTTGAGGACAAGGAGGACCGCCGTCATCTCGATCGGTCGCTGACGCATTATGCCAAAAGCCGCACCTCGCTCGATGAGCTTGCGACCGGCACGCCCGGGCGCACGCCGGTGCATCCGCAGCAAATCGCGAAGGCGCTGAGCGATCTGGCCGCTGAGGATGCTATTTTCACCTGCGACGTCGGCCTGCCGACGGTTTGGGCGGCGCGCTATCTCACGATGAACGGCAAGCGGCGCCTGTTGGGATCGTTCTGGCATGGCTCGATGGCCAACGCGATGGCGCAGGCGATTGGCGCGCAGGCGGCATTTCCAAAACGCCAGGTTATTTCGCTGTCGGGCGACGGCGGTTTCACCATGCTGATGGGCGACTTTCTGACCCTGGCGCAGCTCGGCATGCCGGTAAAGGTCGTCGTCTTCAATAATGGCTCGCTCGGCTTCATTGAGCTTGAACAGAAATCGACCGGCATCCTCGACTTTGGGACGGAGCTGAAAAATCCCAACTTCGCCGCGATGGCGAAAGCGGCGGGCATAGTTGGCCTCCGGATCGAAGATCCTGCCGATGTCGAGCCCGCCCTCCGTGCTGCTCTTGCGCATAACGGCCCGGTCCTGGTGGATGCCGTGGTGAACCGCCAGGAATTGGCGATCCCACCCAAGATCACGGCCGAAATGGCGAAGGGGTTCACCCTCTACATGGTCAAGGCTGTGCTCAGCGGCCGAACGGATGAGGTCGTCGAGCTCGCGCGTACTAACCTGTGGCGATGATTGCGCCGAAAAGAGGAGACCAGCTATGGCCGTCTCGATACGGTTTCTCGCCTTGGGAACACGGGTGTTTGACCGATGGTTCAGCAGCGACGGCGCCTTCACGCAGGGTGCCATTTTTGCGGCCGACCGAAGTCGCTTCGTCATCCGCTGCGCGACGGCCGCCTCACTCGCCTACGAATTGGCGAGGCTTGTCGGGCTGCAACATCCGGTGTGGGCACCGATCTCGGCCCTGATCGTCTCCCAGGAGAGCGTGACGGCAACGCTTGACTCGATCCATGGGCGCTTCGTCGGTACGTTCATCGGCCTTGCCGTTGCGCTGCTGATCAACTCGGTCGGCCGCAGGATCGGAATTCCTCTGGTGCTACAGATCGGCATCGGCGTGGCCCTGTGCGCGAGCGCGGCAATGGGTCGGCCGCTGATCCGGGTCTGCCTGTGGACCTGCCCACTCATCCTCGTGGCAGCGGCCACCGGTCCCGCCCCGGCACTTGTTGCGGTGATGAGGGCATCGGAAGTGGTGCTGGGCGCCCTGGTCGGCGGCGTGACGCACATCGTCGAGGAGAGGATCGGAACCGCTGCCAACGCACGCGCACCCGGCAAGCCGGAAACAGAGCCTGACGAGGGATCGGATCCCTGAATTCTGCGCATTCGCCCTCGCCTCCCCGCTTCGTTTCTTCAGACAGTTCAACCAAGGTTAGCATCATGTCCTTCGAAGTCGCCAATATCGGTTACGAACTTCTTCGCAACCCGCATTTGAACAAGGGTACGGCCTTCACACTCGCCGACCGGCACGAGCATCGCCTGGAAGGACTACTGCCGCCGGTGCCGAGCACGCTTGAGCTGCAGGTCGCGCGCATCCATTCCGAACTCGCAAGCCTCGATGACGACCTGCAGAAATACCTTCTGCTGTCAGACCTGCAGTCTCGAAACGAGACATTGTTCTATGCCGTGCTGATGTCGGATCCAGCAAGCTTCATGCCGGTCGTCTATACGCCGACGGTCGGAGAGGCCTGCCAGAAGTTCGACCACATCTTCAGGGCATCAAGAGGCGTCTATCTCCCCATCACCGCCCGGGGTCGGTTGAAGCGACTGCTTGCCAACTGGCCGGAGAAGGATGTCCGCTTTATCGTTGTAACCGACGGCGAGCGCATCCTGGGTCTCGGAGATCTCGGAGTCGGCGGCATGGGCATCCCGGTTGGCAAGCTCGCGCTTTACACCGCCTGCGCCGGCGTCCCGCCGCAATATTGCCTCCCGGTGACGCTCGACGTCGGCACCAACAACCAGGATTTGCTTGATGACCCGCTTTACCTTGGGCTGCGTCAGCACCGTATACGCGGCGAAGACTACACAGCTTTCGTCGATGAATTCGTGGAGGCTGTACGGGCTCTCTATCCGAGGTGCTGCATCCAATGGGAGGATTTCGCGAACATCAACGCAGTCCCGCTACTTACTCGCTATCGCAACTCAATTTGTACCTTCAACGATGACATCCAGGGCACGGCAGCGGTTGCCCTTGCCGGCATCTACGCAGCACTGCGCATATCCGGGCGGCCCCTTCGAGAACAGCGCTTTCTATTTCTTGGCGCCGGCTCGGCGGCAACGGGGATTGCCGAACTGATCAGCCAGGCGATGGTGTGTGAGGGCATGACCATCGCCGAGGCCCGATCCCGCAATGGGCTGTTCGACGTCAACGGTCTTTTGGTCACAGCACGCAGCGATCTCGCTGATTTCCAGAAGCCGTTCGCCTTGGATCATGCGCCGATCTCGGGCTTCGCCGAGGCGGTGAAGGCGGCGCGGCCGACTGGCATCATCGGCGTCAGCACTATGCCGAAACTGTTCAATCAGCAGGTCATCGAAACCATGGCCGCCATCAATGAACGGCCGATCATCTTCCCTTATTCCAATCCGACTTCGCGCTCGGAGTGCACGGCGGAGGAAGCTTACCGCTGGAGCGAAGGTCGAGCGATTTTCGCGAGCGGAAGCCCGTTTCAGCCGGTCGACATTGACGGAAAGACCTTCGTTCCGGGCCAAGGCAATAATGTCTACATCTTCCCTGCAGTCGGCATGGCCATATTCGCAACCGAAGCGACCCGCGTGAACGATGAAATGTTCATCGTCGCAGCGAAGGCCGTCGCAGAGCAAGTGACCGATGAGAACCTTGCAACCGGGCTGATCTATCCGCCGCGCGGCCAGATCTTCGCCGCCTCTCTTCACGTCGCGACGCGTATCGCCGAGTACATTTTCGAAAACAATCTTACGCGAAAAGAGCGTCCCAAGGACGTCGGCGCGCTGGTCCGTTCGCAAGTCTATCGGCCGGTCTATGCGGCTTGAAGTTAAGAGCTGCGGCACGCTATAGCCAAATTCCCAGATTAAACGGTAATTTAATGGCGGCCTGCCATGTGGTAGAAGTACTTCGTCTTGTAGCGAATGCCTGCGAGAGGCCTCAGGCAGGATGGCTCCTGCCTCCCGACGGCAACGCAATACGCTTAGAGCGCCAGGAAACCTGCGATGCCGAAGGTGCTGCTGATTGAGGATCATAACGAGACGGCCAGCCAGATCATGGCCGAGCTGGTCAATCGCGGATTCGACGTTGACTGGGCGGCCACGGGGGTCGAGGGTCTCGACAAGGCACGCACGTGCGAGGCCGACGTGATGATCGTAGACCGGCTTTTGCCCGGCATTGATGGTCTGACCATCATTGAGGTTGCCCGCCAGGAGCAGGTTCAGACTCCCGTTCTGGTGTTGAGCGCTCTTGGCGCGGTGGATGACAGGGTGCGCGGATTGCGGGCCGGCGGCGACGATTATCTTACGAAACCGTTCGCGATCGTCGAGCTGATTGCAAGGATCGAAGCTCTGCTGCGCAGGCCCGGTGACAGCCGCGAAACCGTGTTGCACGTGGGCCCCCTAGAACTCGACCTCCTTCAGCGGACTGCCAAACGCGACAAGCGCACCCTCGAGTTGCTTCCGCGCGAGTTTCGTCTACTCGAATACATGATGCGTCGGGAGGACCAGTTGCTCACGCGAGCAATGTTGTTCGAGGAAGTCTGGAACTACAAGTTCGTGCCACAGAGCAATCTCGTCGATGTGCATATGGGACGCCTGCGTCGAAAGGTTGACGCGCCCGGTGAGCCGCCGATGCTTCTAAACATTCGTGGAGAAGGATTTATCTTGCGTGCGCCTTCCTGAGTTTGCCCGTACGAGAACGTTTCGCTGGACACTCCTTCGCGGCATCGTCGTTGCAGCGGGCGCGTTCGCAATCTGCGTGGGATTGATGATCGGCTTTATCTATTGGCCGAACTCGACCTATGTGATCGACAGCGTGGACCGCCTGATTACCGATCGCGCCGACACCTTCTCCGCTCTTCCATCGGAACAGCGGCTGCAGGCGCTTCAGTGGCATATCGACCAGGATCCCCGTCGTGTAAAGCTCGTTGCCTTGTTCGATCCGCATGGCAATCGGATCATGGGCAATATCGAGAGCCTGCCGCATGGTCTTGAGTTGGGCGCTCGTCCGCGCGAAACATCAATCGTGCGAATTGATGCCCTCGGACGGGAGAAGGAGAGCGTTCGTGCCACAGCACGCCGGCTTGCTGACGGACAAATCCTTGTCGTAGGGCGGAATGTCGATGAGGTGGCGCAGATGGGAAATTCGGTGGAACGAGTCCTGGCGTGGGGCATCATTCCGGCTCTGTGCCTCGGGCTTGCCGTCGGAGCCTATTTGAGCATCAGGACACAACGACGGATCGACGAGGTAAACCAGCTGGTTCAGCGGATCGTCGCGGGTGAACTGCGCGAACGCCTGCCGGTGCAAGGCACCAATGCCCCCTTCGACGAACTCGCAACGCTCATCAACGGAATGCTGGACGAGATAGAAGTTCTCCTCCGGAGCGTGGCTGGCGTCGGAGACGATATTGCCCACGACTTACGAACTCCGCTAACCAACGTCAGGATGACGCTCGAGCGTGGCCGGCACAATGCGACCAAATTCGACCAACTGCAGGCGTCCGTGGATCAGGCGATCATGGGCCTTGACCAATCGTTGACAATGATTACGGCGCTACTCCGTATCGCCGAGATCGAGCACAGCCGTCGGCTCGTTGGCTTCCGCGATGTCGAGCTGGCGGAGCTCGTACGCGACGTCGCCGAGCTTTATGAGCCAATCGCCAAAGACAAGGGCGTGGCTTTGACGGTGGAAGCCAAGGAGGAAATCGTCACGCGGGGAGACCGTGACCTCCTGTTCGAGGCGGTGGCGAATCTGGTCGATAACGCCGTGAAGTTCACCCCCGAGTGCGGCCAGATCGAACTTAAGCTGAGCCTGACTGAGGACGGCGGCACCGTACGCGTTAGCGATACCGGGCGCGGAATTCCGGCAAGCGAACGCGATCTCGTCACCCGGCGTTTCTATCGGTCAGACAAGAGCCGCGGAGAGCCCGGACTGGGATTGGGTCTCAGCCTGGTCACCGCAATCGTAAAGCTGCACGGCTTTCGCTTCACTCTCTCTCCGGCACCCGGCGGCCCGGGCTGCATTGCGCAAATCGCGTTCTGATCGACTGCGCGGCAATGGTACCGGCCCGGCATTCCTATTCCGGCGATGCTCGCTGCTTTCCGGCACGACATTGGCTCTCGTTGCTGAGCGACGGTGGCTTGTTGCCTAACCGTCGTCTGGTTCCCTAAATTCAAATTTAGACTCGTGCCGGGCCAATTTAGTGGCCTCGGAGCGCCGGCCTCGTATGTTTGATACGAAGATACGGTCGGCCACGTCTCCCGGAATTCAAAGAATCAGGATTTCGTACCGAAACTTCTGGTGAAGCCCTGGGAGCGGGAGGAACCGTCTGCCAGACGACAGCGGGAGATTACATGCGAAAAGGATTGGCGATAGCGGCGCTCGCAATGCTTTGGAGTTGCGCGGTTCAAGCTCAAACCTCCGTCAGCCCCTCGGCGATAGGAGCGACTTCTCCACTCGGTGTGTTGGGCACGAATGGAACGAGCGGAACGACTGTCTCCGGGAGCCCGCTTGGATCAACAGAGATCGATCCGGGCGGCCTTAGCCCAGCACCTACTCCGTCCTGCGGCGCCAGTGGCTCGACCGGTTCGCAGTCCTCTGGAACGAACAGTACGACATCAATGACAGCTGCCGGCACGACCTTCGACGGCGGTGGATTGGATATGACCTCCGGCTGCACTTCGTCGTCCGCGGGCGCGACTGGTTCGTCAACACCGGGAGCGAGTTCGAGCGGGTCGGTCATAGGAAGCTCGATCCCGCTCGGCGCCACGGAGACAGGTAGCACCGGCGTGAGCCCGTTGGTTACGGTCCCGCTGCCCAGCACCTCCACAATGACGTACGGCTCGACCATACCGGGGACGACGTCGCCATGTTTGAGCTCGACGACGAGTGACTCCTCTTCGACCGCGGGCACCAGCGCCAACGCGGTTACATCGGCATCCGGCTGCTAAAGGAATCGGAGGGGCGCATGCGCAAACTATGGATCGCACTTGTCGTCGGCTTGATTGGTGCCGGCGGCGCCGCTTTCGCCGCGCGACAATTCCGTCAACCAGCGACAACGCAGCTGAGCGCCATCCAGCAACCGGTGCCGGTCGTTGCGGCAACGGTGCTCAGCCACGACGTGCCGATCTACCTGCGTGGCGTAGGTACGGTGATCGCCCACAACAACGTAATCATACGCAGCCAGATCACCGGACAGCTCGTCAAGATTAGCTTCAAGCAGGGCCAGACCGTCAAGAAAGGCGACGTACTCGCCGAGATCGACCCACGCCCGTACCAGGCACAGCTTGATCAGGCGATCGCAAATCGCGACCGCGATCAGGCACAGGTCGTCAATGCCCAAGCCAACCTGAACCGATACGAACCGCTTGCTCAAAAAGGCTGGGCAAGTACCCAGCTGGTCGATACCACAAAGGCTCAGTTGGCCCAGCTCGAGGCGATGGTGAAGTCGGATGAGGGAGTTATTGCGCAGGCAAACACGAACCTCAGCTACACGCAATTGATTTCGCCGATCGATGGCGTGACCGGCATTCGCCAAGTCGACAACGGAAACATCATCCATCCAACTGACGCAAATGGCCTCGTCGATGTCACGCAAATCCAGCCGATCTCGCTGATCTTCTCGCTCCCGCAGACGGATTTCGTAGAAATCCAGCGCCAGATGACGAACCGGCCGCTCAAGGTGCTTGCCTACAGCCAGGACGACAGTACTGAACTCGATGAAGGCAAACTTGACCTAATCGACAACCAAATCGTCCAGACGACCGGGACGATAAGGCTGCGGGCGGAATTTCCGAACGCCAAGCGCTTGCTCTGGCCAGGCGAACTTGTCAACGCACGGCTGCTTCTCGAAACCCGCCACAACGGGCTGACAATCCCGGCCTTCGCAATCCAGCAGGGACTGCAGGGCTCCTTTGTCTGGGTCATCGGACCCGACGATTCCGTGGCAACGCGTTCCGTCAAGGTTGCCTCGATCAGCGATGGCGACGCGCTGATCGATTCGGGCCTTCAGGCCAACGAGAGGGTCGTGGTTGACGGTCAATATCGTCTTCAGGCCGGTACACATGTGACGGAGCTGGTCGGAGCGGCTGCGCAAGGAGCCAATCTGCAGAGCTCCGTCGAGCAGGAAATCCCATGAACATTTCCGCACCATTCATTCAGCGGCCAATCGCGACCGCGCTGCTCATGATAGCCCTCCTGCTCAGTGGGCTTGTCACCTACCGACTGCTTCCTGTCGCTTCTCTGCCGAACGTCAATTTTCCGACGATTCAGGTACAGGCACAGCTGTCGGGCGCCGATCCGCAAACCATGGCGTCCTCCGTCGCAACGCCGCTTGAGCAGCAATTCTCGCAGATTCCCGGAGTGATCCAGCTCACCTCCGCAAGCGTGCTCGGGGCCACCCAACTTACTGTGCAATTTGACCTTAGCCGCGACATAGACAGCGCAGCTACCGACGTTCTTGCGGCGATCAATGCCGCAAGTCCGTATCTGCCCCAAGGCATTCCCTACCCGCCGACGATCCGGAAAGTAAACCCCGCGGACACGCCGATCCTGGTGCTTGGCCTGACATCCGAAACCTTGCCGCTGACGACCGTCGATGCCTACGCCGAGAACATTCTATTGCCGAAGATTTCGCAAATCGCAGGCGTGGGCATCGTAGGCATCGGCGGCCAGCAGAAACCCGCCATCCGTGTTCAAGTGGATCCCCAGGCGCTCGCCAATCGCGGCATCGGCCTGGAAGACGTCCGTAACGTCCTTACGCAAGCAAATGTCGATCAGCCAAAAGGCACGCTGACCGGTCCGCGGCAAAGCTTTACGCTCGGCACCAACGATCAGCTACTCAAGCCCGACGCCTACAAGGATCTCATCGTCGCCTACCGGAACGGCTCGCCGGTATTTATACGTGACATCGGCAACGTCATTGAGGCAGCAGAGAACAATCTGGTTGCCGGCTGGTTCAACAAGAAGCGCGCGATCATCCTGTCTGTTCAACGTCAGCCCGGCGCCAACGTCATCGCGACGGTCGACCGCATCAAATCGCTGTTGCCGCAGCTGCAGGCATCGCTCCCGCCCGCAATCAAGGTGAACGTCATCTCTGATCGGACGCAGACGATCCGTGCGTCGGTTGCCGACGTGCAATTAACGCTGCTGCTGACGGTTGCGCTGGTCGTAATGGTGATCTTCGCATTCCTGCGCAATTTCTGGGCAACCATCATCCCGGCCGTCACCGTGCCGCTCTCGCTGATTGGCACCTTCGCGGTGCTCTATGAAATGGGCTACAGTCTCGACAACCTGTCCCTGATGGCGCTTTCGATCGCGATTGGCTTCGTGGTGGATGACGCCGTCGTCGAAATCGAGAACATCACACGCCATATCGAGGAGGGTCTCTCGCCGTACGACGCGGCGATGAAAGGGTCCGGCGAGATCGGCTTCACTGTGATGGCGATCACGTTCTCGCTCATCGCCGTGTTCATTCCGCTGTTCCTGATGGGCGGCTATGTCGGATTGCTGTTCCGCGAGTTCGCGATGACGGTAAGCGTTTCTCTCGTTATCTCGCTGGTGATCTCGCGGACGCTCACGCCGATGATGTGCGCATACCTCCTCAAGCCGGCGAGCCATGAGCACGGCTGGCTTTACAGATTATCCGAACGCGGCTTCGATGGCCTGCTCTCAGTGTATGAGCGCGGACTAAAGGTAGCGCTGCGGCATCGCCTCATCACGCTGATGACGCTGTTTTTCGCCATTGGCCTCACCGGCTATCTCTATACGGTGATTCCAAAGGGCTTTTTTCCGCAGCAGGATACCGGCATGATCGCGGGGATTGCGGAAGCTGCACAGGACATCTCTTATCCGGCAATGGTTGAGCGCATGCAAGCTGTGATCGACACCGTTCTGAAGGATCCCGCCATCGCCTCTGTCGGCGCCCAGATCGGAGGCACCACCACTCTCAACCAGGGACGGATGTTTATTGCACTCAAGCCTCAGGACCAGCGCAAGGCAAACGCGAACCAGGTGATCGCCCGACTCCGCACCAAGCTTGCGGCCGTGCAGGGCATCACCCTGTACATGCAGGCCGCACAGGACATCACCGTGGGCGCGCGACTGTCCAAGACGCAGTATCAGTATACTTTGACCGATGCCGATTCCAACGAGCTCAATCACTGGTCAGCCATTTTCCTGGAAAAACTCAGGAACATTCCCGGAATTATAGACGTAACCACCGACCAGCAGAACGCTGGACCACGCTTGAACGCGACCGTCAACCGTCGGGTAGCGTCGAGCTTCGGCATCTTGCCCGCGAGCGTGGATAGCACGCTGGATGACGCCTTCGGTCAACGCATCGTCTCCACGATGTTCACCGCGCTTAACCAGTACCATGTTGTGTTGGAGGTACTCCCGCGCTTCCGAGCCAGCCCCACTGCGCTTCAGCAGATCTATCTCAACTCTTCTAGCGGGCAGCAGGTCCCGCTGAGCACGCTTACCAACAGCACGATCACCGCAGCGCCGATCGTGATCAATCATCAGGGGATGTTTCCATCGACCACCATCTCGTTCAACCTGAAGCCTGGCGTGGCGCTCGGAGACGCGGTGGCTGCCATTCAGAAGTTCGAGCAGCAGAGTGGCAAGCCAGCTTCGCTAACCACCACATTCCAAGGCAACGCGAACGCATTCCAGGCGGCCCTGGGTGGAGAGCTGGTTCTGGTGCTGGCGGCGTTGGTGGTGATCTACATCATCCTGGGTGTGCTATATGAAAGCCTTGTTCATCCGATCACAATCCTCTCCACGCTGCCATCGGCCGGCATCGGAGCACTACTTTTGCTAATGGCCGTCCATATGGACCTGAGCGTGATCGCCATCATCGGCATCATTTTGCTGATCGGCATCGTCAAGAAGAATGGCATCATGCTGGTTGACTTCGCGCTCGAGGTCGAGCGCAACGAAGGCGCGAGTTCAGAAGAATCCATCTTCCGGGCCTGCGTGCTCCGCTTCAGGCCGATCCTGATGACGACGATGGCAGCAATCCTGGGCGGCGTACCATTGATGCTCGGCACCGGCGCCGGATCCGAGATACGACAGCCGCTCGGCTATACGATCGTTGGCGGCCTCATTCTTTCTCAAGTCCTGACGCTGTTCACGACGCCAGTCGTGTACCTCTACCTTGATCGGTTGCAGCAGTTCATCGCCAGCAGGCGCAGCCGCGAGCCGCAGGCTGCTCCGACCGTTCACACGACGTGATTGGCAGAGTGCTATGAGCCCCTGCTGCGCCTTGCAATGAGCCGAGGCGGAGAACGTCGATGATTGTGATGGCGCAAGAGTATCTGGCCAACATTAAAGGCAAATTTAATCTGCCAAATTCCTATTTAGTGGCACCTCCCCTGCGCTCGTTCCTACAGTCCATTTGCCGGGCTGAAACTATCGGAGCAAAGTATGCAGGAGAGCAGCATAGCTATGGCGCCCAATGAGTTTGAAATCAACGGAATAGCGCGCAGCAATTCGAACGGATACACCGCGGCGATCAGGCGATACGACCTGCTTGAGGAAGAGCAAGAGCAACAGCTTGCACGTCGCTGGCAGGATCTGGGCGATCGCGCGGCAGCGGACGCTCTCGTCACCAGTCACCTGCGGCTCGCGGCAAGCGTGGCACGGCGCTACAGGCGATATGGTCTTCCCCTCGCGGATATCATCTCTGAAGCAAACCTCGGTTTGGTTCTTGCCGCGCAGCGTTTCAAGCCTGAGCGCGGCTCGCGGTTTTCGACCTATGCACTCTGGTGGATAAAAGCCAGCATACACGACTACATTCTGCGCTCCTGGTCGCTGGTCAAGATTGGAACAACAGCTGCACAGAAGAAGCTGTTCTTCCGTCTCCGAACGGAAATGAACAAGCTTGCGAGCGGGACAACCGAACTGTCTACGCAGGCAGCTGAAGTCATTGCTCGGCGGTTGACAGTCGACGCCACTGAGGTAATCGAGATGGACCGTCGCCTGCGCGGCGACCTGTCGTTGAACTCGCCTGTCAATGACGGCGAGGGTAGCGCCGAATGGCAGGATCTTCTGGTTGATCATTCGTCGAACGCGGAGTTGATCCTGGCGCAGCATGACGAAGGCGCCCGGCAAGCTGGCGCGCTTCAGGCAGCGCTCGATCTCCTGACCAAGCGCGAACGACGGATATTGGAGGCGCGGCGCCTGACGGAGACTCCTCCGACCCTCGAGGAGCTTGCGCGGGAGCTGTCGATTTCCAGCGAGCGTGTGCGCCAAATCGAGACCAGTGCCTTTACCAAGGTCAGGAGCGCAGCCAGGAAATGCTTGAAAGGGGAGAACCCGTTGAAAGGGGAGAACCCGGCACCGCGCTATCGCCCGCGGCCCGCCCTGCGAGTTGCGGAGGGAGTGCTCGCATGTTCGCGATAACTCCACTGCAGCTTGCGCGCATCCAGTTCGGATTCACGGTGTCTTTCCACATCATCTTCCCGGCGATCACCATCGGGCTTGCGAGCTATCTCGTTGTTCTCGAGGCGCTATGGTTATGGCGGAAGGACGAGGTGTACCGCACGCTCTATCATTTCTGGTCTAGAATCTTCGCGGTGAACTTCGCGATGGGCGTGGTTTCCGGCCTCGTCATGGCCTACGAGTTTGGTACGAACTGGAGCCATTTTTCGGCTGCAGCCGGCAGCATTACCGGTCCGCTGCTCGCCTATGAAGTGCTCACCGCCTTCTTTCTGGAAGCCGGATTTCTCGGCGTCATGTTGTTTGGCTGGAACAAGGTGGGACCCGGCCTGCATTTCTTCGCAAGTCTCATGGTGGCGATCGGCACGCTCATCTCGGCGACCTGGATTCTTGCATCGAACAGCTGGATGCAGACGCCTCAGGGCTTTGAGATCGTCAACGGCCGGTTCGTGCCTGTCGATTGGCTGAAAATCATTTTCAATCCGTCGTTTCCCTTCCGGCTCGCCCACATGACGACGGCCGCTTATCTCGCCACCGCCCTCTTCGTCGGCGCGGCCGGCGCATGGCACGTGTTGCATGGCCGCACGAGCCGGGCTACCCGCACCATGCTGTCGATGGCGATGTGGATGGTGCTGATCGTGGCGCCCCTTCAGATCGTGCTTGGCGATGCGCACGGGCTCAACACGCTGAAATACCAGCCTGCCAAGATCGCAGCGTTGGAAGGTCATTGGGAGAATACCCCCGGCCAGAGCGTTCCACTTACCCTGTTCGGGTTGCCGGACATGAAGGCCGAGACGACCCGCTACGCCGTACAGGTACCCTTTCTCGGAAGTCTCATTCTTACCCATAGCCTGCATGGGCAGGTCCCGGGCTTGAAACAGTTCGCACCGGATGATCGTCCCAATTCGACGATCGTGTTCTGGACCTTCCGCGTTATGGTCGGACTCGGTCTGCTGATGGTCCTGCTCGGCGTCTGGAGCCTGGGGCTGCGCTGGCGCGGGCGCCTGTTCAAGTCGCGCCTGTTTCTGCAATTTGCCTTGCTCATGGGACCGACAGGGTTGATTGCGATTCTTGCCGGCTGGATGACGACGGAAATCGGGCGCCAGCCCTGGGTCGTCTACGGACTGCTGCGCACGAAAGATGCCGTTTCGAATCATTCCTTCCTGGCCCTTTCGATAACTTTGATCGTCTTTGTCGTCATGTATTTCGCCGTATTCGGCGCTGGCATCAGCTACATGCTGAAGCTGGTCGCTAAGGGGCCTGACGAAACGGAAGCCGGAGGTGCACGGCACCGGAGCGGACAGTCGCTGCGTCCGGCACGGCCCCTCTCGGCGGCTCCCGACGATGTCGATCTTGCGATCGAACCCCCACAACAGAAATAGGTCTAGCGAGATGGGCATCGATCTTCCCCTTCTTTGGGCACTGATTATCGGCTTTGGCCTGATGATGTATGTCGTGATGGACGGATTCGATCTGGGTATCGGCATTCTCTTTCCGTTCATTCCTGATCACGAGCATCGCGACGTGATGGTCAATACGGTGGCGCCAGTCTGGGACGGCAACGAGACGTGGCTGGTTCTGGGCGGCGCGGCGATGATGGCGGCCTTCCCGCTCGCCTATTCGGTTATCCTGAGTGCCCTCTACCTGCCGCTGATGTTCATGCTCGCCGGTCTGATCTGGCGTGGAGTCGGATTCGAATTTCGTTTCAAGGCAGACGCATCCCATCGGCCGTTCTGGGACAGGGCTTTCGCCTTTGGCTCGTACGTCGCCACCTTCTGTCAAGGCGTTGCGCTGGGCGCCTTCATCAACGGCATTGCCGTCACGGACGGCTCCTATGCCGGCGGCACGTTCGATTGGGTTACACCATTCAGCCTTTTCACCGGGTTTGGCCTCTTGGTGGCCTACGCGCTGCTTGGCTCGACCTGGCTGATTATGAAAACCGAAGGCGCGTTGCAGCGTCGCATGAAGGTTTTCGCCAGAACCGCAACGCTCGGCCTGTTGCTCACGATAGCCATCGTCAGCCTCTGGACGCCGCTCTCGCATCCTGATGTGGCTGCGCGATGGTTCAAGCTGCCGAATTTCCTGTTCTTCTCACCCGTTCCGCTCCTTGTGTTGCTTGCAGCGTGGGCGATCTTCCATACGCTGAAACGCGACACTCATGCTACGCCCTTCCTGCTGGCACTGCTGCTGCTCTTTCTCGGCTACAGCGGGCTCGCGATCAGTCTGTGGCCGCATATCATCCCGCCGGCGATTTCCATCTGGGACGCTGCATCGCCGCCCCAAAGCATGGGTTTCGCCCTGCTGGGTGCGCTGTTCGTTATCCCCTTCATCCTCGGATACACTGCTTGGGCCTATTACGTGTTCCGCGGCAAGGTGAGGATCGGCGAGGGCTATCACTGATGGAGCGGCGAACTTCCTTGCCAACCTGGCCGTGGCGGATCGGCTGGCTAGTCCTGATCTGGACAGCGAGTGTCGTGAGCTTGGCGATCTTCGCTCTTGCGTTTCGGATGTTGATGAACCTTGCCGGGCTCACGGTATGAGCGCTTTCGCTGGAAGGTCCGGTCCAGATGCAAAAAGAACCGACGAACGACACCCCGGCCGCCTTCGTCGGAACAGGTGGCCGCCTTCAATCGGAATGCATGGTCGCGTTCAATCGGAATCCCTGGCCGCAATCCCCGGAATCCGCAAGCTGGTAGAATCGCCCGGCATCTTGTTCCATTTGCCGTGCTTGTTGCCTTACGGCTTCAATTCCCTGCAAACGAACCTGCCAAAGCTTCTTTCGCTGCACGAAGCCTCGAACATCCTGCCGTCTCACGAGCGGTATGTGATTTCCGAATTTCGATGAATACAAATCGATGAGTGAGCGGCGATGTTCGTCCTCTTCGGTAGCCATATCCGAGAAAACGCGGGCTGTGTCGGGGTGTTCTTCGCGCAGCCCTTCCGCGAAATCGGCATAAGTCCGGCCGTCCTCTTCCTCGCTGCTGATCGCGAGCGCCAGAATCTCTTGTTCCGTCAATTCTTCGAACGATTTCATGCTTTGACCCTGTTTAGAACTGTTCTAAATAGGGTCGTGAGCCAAGGAAACTAAAGTGAAAACCCCTTCTTTAGAAGAGCGTCCAAAACGATGAATTGCATGGCAGCGAAGACCAACAAACAGCGGATGAGCTGGTTCAGCCTTATTGCCTGTGGGTTTGCCGCGTTGGCATTCACTAGACCGGCTACCGCAGTCGATGAGATCCAGGTCTACAACGCCGGCATCGCAGCACCTGGCCAACTCACTATCCAGCAACATTTGAATTACGTTGCTCTGGGCTTGAAGCAGCCTCCCTTTCCCGGAGGACTGGTCTCCAATGGCAGCATCAACGGCACGCCGGAGTTCGCCTACGGCCTCACGGATTGGTGGGAAGTTGGTCTCTATCTGCCATTCGCTATCCAGGAAACCGCCAGTTCCTATCGGATTCAGTCAAACTGCGAACCTTGTTCGTTTCCCCGCATGCAGATCAGCGAGATTTCTTTTATGGTGTGAACTTCGAACTCAGCAACACCACACCGAAGTTCGCTCAAACGAGGTTCGGTCTGGAAATCAGGCCGATCGTTGGCGTACGTAACGCCGATTGGGAATTCATCGTCAATCCAATCGTCGATATCGGCTTTGGCAAATACGGCCAAGCAGATTTCGCGCCCGCGGTGCGGCTCGCTCGAAAGCTCGACAAGGATTTGTTTGTCGGTCTGGAATATTACGCCGATTTTGGCGAGATCGGGCGTTTTGGCAAGATATCCGATCAGCAACATGCGGTATTCGCGGTAACCGATTTCAAGCTCGGCGTGTTCGATATCAATTTAGGCGTTGGATATGGATTGACGCCATCTTCTGACCGCTTCGTCGTGAAAACCATTTTCGGATATGCGTTCCCGGCGCCGGGCGGAAGTCCTGACGCCAGCGAGCGGGCGCCGACCGGACCTGTCAACCCGATGTCTCGATCTGCCGGCCGGCTCGCGTCTTACTAATTATTGAATTGGCTCCTACACTTCGAGCAAGAGGCTTATGGACGATCGGTTGCACTACGGCTCACCCGCGAAAGTTTTTCACTGGCTTGTCGTGGCGCTTCTGGCAATTCAATTTCCGATCGGCTGGTTCATGCCGGACGTTCACTCAGGTCCACCCGGCAGAGCAATGACGCTCCATATTTCGTTCGGCTTGACCATCCTCGCGTTGATTTTGTTGCGGCTTGTCTGGCGTATAACCCATCCTGTGGCGCCGGAGAGTTCTCTACCGCCGTGGCAGCGTGTTTCCTCCGAAGCCGTCCATTGGCTTCTGTATGGATTGGTTCTGGCTACAACGTTCACAGGCTGGCTGTTCGCATCGTTCCGGGGCTGGTCGATCTCTTATTTCAATCTCGTTCCATTGCCGATGCTGGCGACAAAAAACACGGACGCGATCCATCGGATCGACGGCTGGCATCAAATTGCGGAGTGGGCACTGCTGATCGCCATCGGTATTCATGTGGCCGCAGCCTTGGTCCATATTTTCATTTACCGTGACCGCATCATGCAGCGAATGCTGCCAGGTCGTCGGTGACTTGCGAATGTCTCTTGATGGCCCATCGCTTCCGTTCATGCGGTGCAACTTCACGTCGGTTGATAGGAGCAGACCGGAAATTTGCGGCTAAGCGCCAAACGACGCTTTTGACTCGCTGCAGGAGTTCATTTACAGGCCGCTTAAGAGTCGATCGCGCGGTCGTCGGACCCCAGATCGGTGCTATTTCCGGACGATTCCCGCTTGATCCTGCGATATCCTCACGCCAGATTCCGCTCCGGCCGAGGATTGAATGCAGCAAATCGAAGAGTGGCTCGAGAATCTGGGCATGTCTGCTTATGCCCAGCGCTTTCTCGAAAATCGTGTCGATATCTCCGTCCTAGGAGATCTCAGCGACCAGGACCTCCGGGAACTGGGAATTGTCCTCGGCGATCGCAAGAAGATCTTGCGTGCGATCCGCGAGATGCACGGCTCCGATACCATTGCATTCTCCGCCCCGTCGGCGGAAGCGGCCCCCGGTGTTGCCGAACGGCGCCAATTGACGGTCATGTTCTGCGATCTCGTCGGCTCGACTGCCGTATCGACGCAGCTCGATCCGGAAGACTTGCGGAAGATCATCGGAGCGTACCACCGGACCTGCGCAGCCGTCGTCGAACAGAACGGGGGTTTCGTCGCGAAATATATGGGCGACGGCGTGCTGGTATATTTCGGCTATCCGCGGGCCCATGAGCACGATGCCGAGCACGCCGTGCAGGCAGCGCTTGGGCTCGTTGCCGCGGTCGGAAAGCTCGATACAGCGGCCCCTTGCCGGTTGGAGGTGCGTGTCGGGATCGCAACGGGACTGGTCGTTGTCGGAGACATCGTCGGCTCTGGAGAGGCGCAGGAACGCGGTGTTGTCGGCGAAACGCCGAATCTGGCGGCCCGTCTGCAGGCCGTTGCTGGGCCCGGAATGGTCGTGATTGCGGACACAACGCGACGGCTGGTCGGCGATCTATTCCTGCTGACGAGTCTTGGGGCACAACAGCTCAAGGGTCTCGCAGGACCAGTTGAGGCTTGGGCAGTCCAAGGCATCAACGCCATCGATGGCCGTTTCGAAGCCCTGCATCGTCGCGGATTGGGGGCCCTCGTCGGACGCGAGCGCGAATGCGCCGTGCTGGCGCAGAGCTGGTCCAAGGTTCGAACGAACGACGGGCAAGTCGTCCTCATTGCCGGCGAGGCGGGCATCGGCAAATCCCGTCTCGTGGCTGCCATTCTTGAGCAGGTCGCCGCGGATGCGCCGACGCAGCTGCGCTACTACTGCTCTCCGCAGCATACCAATTCGGCGCTTTATCCGATCGTCAAGCAGATCGAGCGGCGCGCGAATTTTACGCGCGACGACGACCAGAAGGCACGCCTAGACAAACTTGACACGGTGCTCGGCCGTTCATCGGCGCCTGCCTCACACAGGGCAGCGCTTGCCGACCTGCTCCAACTCGCCAATGACGGCCGCTATCCCACCGACGGCCTGACGCCGGCGCAGCGCCGCCAACGAATGCTCGAAGCGATCGTGATGGATATCCAGAGCCAGGCGCGCTCCAATCCGGTTCTCATGATATTCGAGGACCTGCATTGGATCGATCCGACCAGTCTCGAACTGCTTGGCCAGCTCATTGAGGCGATTGCCGCCCTTCCCGTGCTACTGGTTGCGACGTTCCGGACCGAGTTTGCATCGACCTGGGCCGCTCGGCCTCATATCAGTGCGATGACGATCGCGCGGCTTGGTGCGCGGGAGACCGAAGCTCTTCTCGATGAAGTGATCGGAAAGCAACCCCTTCCGGCCGACATCCGCAAGGAGATCATCGATCGCGCCGATGGAATACCCTTGTTTGTCCAGGAGATGACCAAGGCCGTGCTGGAAGCAGGCACCGGAACGCGGATCGTTGGAGCGATCCCTGCGGCTGCGAGCTCGGTGCCGGCCACCCTTCACGCATCCCTGATGGCGCGGTTGGACCGGCTTGGTCCTGCCAAGGATGTTGCGCAGATAGCGGCCACGATCGGTCGCGAATTCAGCCATGCGCTGCTCGCCGCCATCGTGCCACTGACGGAATCCGAGCTGAGCCATGCGCTCGAACGGCTCGTCGGTGCGGGGTTGCTGTTTCGCCAGGGCGACCCACAGGATGCGAACTATGTCTTCAATCACGCGCTGGTCCAGGAGGCTGCCTATGGCACGCTCCTGCGTGAGAAGCGTCGCGCGCTCCACGCTGCGCTCGCCGAGACCATTGAAATCGATTTCGTCGACATCGCCGAAGGCCAGCCGGAAGTGCTGGCCCGGCACTACACCGAGGCCGGCCTGCTCGAGAAGGCGGCAGGCCTGTGGAGCAAGGCTGGAAGACGCTCGTTGTCCCGATCGGCGCTGGTCGAAGCGGC
This sequence comes from Bradyrhizobium sp. LB8.2, assembly GCF_040548035.1. NCBI lineage: Bacteria > Pseudomonadati > Pseudomonadota > Alphaproteobacteria > Hyphomicrobiales > Nitrobacteraceae > Bradyrhizobium > Bradyrhizobium sp. LB8.2. Next base: position 134,268 of record NZ_JBEPQV010000006.1, read on the forward strand.
CGAACAGCTCGCGCGGGCCCTCAACCTGATCGCCACGTCACCCGAGACCGCCTTGTTGCGGCGTGAGCGCATCACGTTGCAGATCGAGCTCGCCAACGCCCTCATCCACACCAAAGGCCATGCTGCCCCCGAGACAAGGGCGGCCTTCGATCAGGCACGCGCGTTCATCCAGCATGCGGAGAAGCTCGGGGATACGACGGACGATCCTCTTCTGCTCTTTTCGGTGCTCTATGGCTTCTGGGTAGCAAGCCGTATGTCGTTCCAAGCCGATGTGACGCGGGAGCTGGCCGCCCAATTCCAGGCCCTCGCCGCGCAACGGCAGGCAAGAGCACCAATAATGATCGGGCACCTCTTGATGGGAATTTCCCTTGTGCTCGCCGGGGATTTGACCGCCGGCTCAGCTGAGCTCGACCGCGCCGTGGCGCTATACCATCACCCCGAGCACCGCCCGCTGGCGATACGGTTTGGTCATGATGTTCTCGTCTCTGCATTGGCGTGGCGCGCTTTTTCGCAGTGGGCGCTGGGTCGCACCGACGCCGCGACGGCCGATGTGGAGCGTGCTGTCCGCGAAGCGCGCGAGTTCGGACACGCCGCTACGCTGATGTATGCGCTCGCCCATGTGTCGCTCACGCTGATCTACATGGCCAAGCTCGACGCCGCTGCCGAATTCGCCCGCGAGCTCATGCAGCTCGCGGGCGAAAAGGGATCACGCTTCTGGAACGCCTATGGAACGCTGTTGCGTGGCCGGGTGCTCGCGCGCGAGGGGCAGAGCCGCGCTGCCGCCGACATGATCGAGGCTGGGATCTCGGCGATGCGATCCACCGGTGCGACGGCCTATGCGCCGTGGTATCTCGGCACGTTGGGTGCGACCTACGCTCGGATCGGACGGCTTGACGATGCGCAGCGCTGGTGTGAACAGTCGTTGCTGAGTATCCGCGAAAGTGGCGAATGCTGGCAGGAAGCGGAAGCATGCCGCATCGCCGGAGAGGTGGCGCTGGCGTTCGACCCGCCAAACGTCCAGCAAGCGCGAGTTCATTTCGAGCGGTCACTTGTCGTTGCGAAACAGCAAAGGGCGAAATCCTTCGAATTGAGGGCGACCGAAAGCTTGGCCATACTTTCCAGACGAGAAGGAAGCACGCGCTGAGCACCCTTGCGCCGACGTCAGCAGTTGGCCCATCGCTTCTGTTGACGCGGTGTAGCCACATGCCGGTTTATAGGGGCAAACCGGAAGTTTGCAGCCGAGCGCCAAAGCGACGCGTTTGACCCTGAGCGGACGTGAGACCCCATGGTGCATACGACGCAACCATTTGGCGCGGACGCCAGAGTTGATGTTGCTCTGGGTCGATTCATGACTCGAACCGGACCCGCTATCGCACGCGGCATTTGATCTTCATCAAGGGTGGTCGATGGCGCGATGTCATCTTGTTTTGGTTGACGAGCCGCATTCGCTGGCGTCCAAAATAGGGGCGTCGAGTTGAGGTGAAGGAAAATGCTCAAGCACACACCGCGGCAGCCGCAGCCATCGTAGCTTTCACGCTCTCGCCCGCCCTGGTGCGCTTGCCCGCGCCGGACTTCTGGGCCGGGCCGCTCTTTGCGCAGGAGGCGTTCGCCAAGCACCTCGGTCGCAACGCCATGCATCCCGATGCCGCTTCGATTAACGAGGATCTGATCGATGCCGCCCTGGGCGGCAAGGCGGACAAGGTGGCGGCGATGCGCAAGGCGTTCCCGATGTTACGTCCGTTGCTCGACGGCCCGACTTTCGACGCGCTCGCCCGCGAACTGACCGCCATGGAGCAGGCGATGGCCGGAAAAGACTTGCCGGCGATCGCGCTTGCGTCTGTCGAAGCCTATCGCATCATCGAAGCTGCGACCGATCCTGCGCAGCGTCCTGCACCCATCGAGGTCGCGATGCTGGACTATTCGGGGTTCAAGCTGAGTATCCTGGCGGCGCGGCCGACCGCAGAATGGGCGGCCATCGGAGCCACAGCGAAGGACTCGGACAGCAATTGGTCGGCGCTGGCAAAAAACGTCCGTGACTCCGGCATTCGCGATCTGGCTGCAGCGATCCAGGACGGGCTGAAAAGCGCCGTGGCGCGCAAGGACATCGAAGGCGTGAAGTTCGCCGCGAAGCTTCAACTCGGCATAGTCGATGTCCTTGAGGGATACTTCAAGCGCGCCAAGAGTCGATAAGCAGAAACGGTGGAGTCTCTCCGCTGCTCGGATTGCTCCGCTTTCGTCCGATTTCCGGTATTGTAAAGGTTTTCGGATGCCGGCCCCATGACGGTGGCGCGGCGTACGGCGGGGCCGGCGTCCGCAAACCTCCAAGGGAGGAAACCGCGGGAGTGGGCACGTAGGTGGGGCGGCGTGGGCTATGGGGATTTGAGAGCGGCGGATGAGGTGTGTGATTGGAGTCGAGGCGATCCAACGAGTTGGCCGACGGTGAAGCTGCTCATAGATGAGCGGTGGATCGGGTTGAACGCGGCGGAGTGCCGGACGATTTGAGACGACGGCTGGATATTTGAGCGCGCTTTGCCGTGGCCGGCCGAGAGGCAGCGAATGCGACGAGCATTTTTGCGGTATTCTGACGCGGTCATGAGGTGTCGATCCTGATGACGGTTGTCGGACCTGTCGGCCGATGTCATGGCGCTGCACCGCGCTCGAAGACCTCAATGATGACCATGCGACCGCCGCAGCACGGACAGTTCGGCTTGGTTTGATCGGCGGGGGCGGCGGTGGGCTGGCGTTCAGGTTTTGTAACGCCGAGCAGCTCGCGCGCGCGTGCGACGTTATCGGCGCGCGTGCCGCTGGCGAGCAGGCCGTAGTGACGGATGCGGTGGAAGCCTTGCGGCAGGACGTGGATCAGGAATCTGCGGATGAACTCGGCGGTGGCGAGCGTCATGACCTTTTGGCGATCCCGCCCCTCGGCGCGATAGTCCTTCCACCGGAAGGTGACGCGGGTGTGGTCGCAGGCGATCAGCCGGCTGTTGGCGATGGCGACGCGGTGGGTATAGCGGGACAGATAGGCCAGCACCGCTTCTGGTCCGCCGAAGGGCCGCTTGGCATAGACGACCCATTCGGTCTTGCGCAGTGGTGCCAGATAGGCCGCGAAGGCTTGCGCATCGGCGAGCGGCGCGTGATTGCCGAAGAAGTGCAGGCGGCCGGCCGCGTGCGACGCCATCAGCTTCTCCAGGAACAGCCGTCGAAAGAGCCGCGAGAGCACGCGCACCGGCAGAAGGAAGCCGGGACGGCATGATACCCAGCGCTGGCCGTCCAACGAGATGCCGCCGCCCGGCACGATCATGTGGACGTGCGGATGATGCGTGAGCGCCGAGCCCCAGGTGTGCAGCACGGAGGTGATGCCAACGCGGGCGCCGAGGTGCTTGGGGTCGGCCGCAATGGTGGTCACGGTCTCGGCCGAGGCCTTGAACAGCAGGTCGTAGACGACCGCCTTGTTGTGATAGGCGATGTCGGCGACGGCCGCCGGCAGCGTGAACACCACATGATAGTACGGCACCGGCAACAGGTCGGCCTCGCGCTCGGCGAGCCATTGCTTCGCGGCGGTGCCCTGGCACTTCGGGCAATGCCGGTTACGGCAGGAATTATAGGCGATCTCGGTGTGCGGTTTGTGGTCGATGCCAAGGGTAACATCGTCGCCCGCACCTTCGGTGAGCAATCCGAGCTCGGACAATCTGCCAGCGCCACAGTCCGCGAAGCGGTTGCCTCTGCGCCAGAAGGAAGCTACGTCAAAACCACGCCTGTCGGCGACCAAGTCGACTCGATCTATAAACTCATTCCCGGAACCAGCGGATGGTCGGTCCATTTCGGAATACCGACGCAGGAACTCAACGGGCCCGTCCAGCGCTCAGCCATTTTTCTTGCCGGGGGTGGAGTCCTGAGCTTCGTCCTGGCTTTGACTTTGGCCTGGTACACGATACGCGACATTTCGCTGCGTCGGCGCGAGCAAGAGGCGCAGGCGGCATTGGCACTCAACGCAAGTGAAGAGCGACGCAGGCTGACGATCGATGCCGCAGATCTCGGCGTATTCAGCTGTGACTTTGCCGCCAGAGAAGCGATTGTATCGCCCCGCGCACGGGAGATGCTCCAGATAGAAGGTTCGCGCTCCGAAGGAGATACGAGCCTTCCGATAGATCAGATGCTGAGCAGTATTGATCCCGCCGACCAGCAGAAATTTGAGGCTTCCTTGCTGAGTTGCCGTTCGGGAATCGTCGCGATAGCCGATTTCCGGTCCGCTCCCCCTCACAGCCGGTGGCTGCGGGCCAGCGGAAGGCTATCTTGACTCGATGACAAAAACTTGGACGTGGTATATGGGGTCATTCAGGATATCGATGAGACCAAGCGAGCCGAGCTGGAACGACAGCAACTGCTTCGACGTCTTTCGGAGGCAGAAGAAAACGAACGCCGTCGAATCGCAAGGGAGCTTCACGATCAAATCGGCCAGACGGTTACAGGTCCCTTCTCGGTCTAAAGAACCTGGAGCCGCTTCTCGGCACGAGCCCCAAACGCAAGCTCGGATTGGAGAGGCTCAATTGGCTGCAAGGACTCGCAAGAGGGATTGGGCGCGATATCCATCAAATCGCCTCTGATCTGCGCCCGACTGCCCTTGATGACCTGGGCCTTTACAAGGCGCTGGAGGCGTTCTGCGCGGAGATCCAGCGGCGGTTCGGGATCAGCGTTGATTTTCAACCTCTGGGCAGAAGAGATCGTCTCGGCCAGGATGTCGAAATCGCGGCCTACCGCGCCGTTCAGGAGGCCGTGAGTAACGTCGTCAAACACGCGCAAGCGCGAAACGTCAGCGTGGTAATCGACCGACGTACAGCAGAGCTGAGGATAGTCGTCGAAGACGACGGGAACGGCTTCGACTTTCAGGAATTCTCGCAGGGCGAGAGCCGCCACGCAAAATTGGGCCTGTCCGTAATCGAGGAACGCCTCACGCTGCTGGGCGGATCTTTGGCGATTGAATCTGAACCCGCCCACGGCACTTCTCTCTTCATGAGGATACCGGTGCCAATAGAGGAGATGGGCTATGTGCCCGATCCGGATCACGTTGACTGACGATCATCCGCTTGTTCTGGCCGGAATGAAGTCTTTGCTCCAGGACGTGCAGGACATCGAGATCGTCGGGGAAGCAACGGATGGACAGACCGCCCTTGATATCATTCGCCAGGCCACGCCAGACATTGCCATCCTGGACATTTCACTTCCCGGTATCAGTGGCCTTGAAGTCGCTCGCACCCTAGCGACGCAGCTGCCTCAGGTTCGTCTGCTGGCGCTGACCGTGCACGAGGACCACGCCTACGTTCAGCCCATGCTGCAGGCGGGAGCTCGCGGCTATCTGCTGAAGCGCTCTGCGGCCGACGAGCTCGAGCGCGCAGTTCGCGCGATTGCTGGAGGTGGATTGTATCTGGATCCCGCAATAGCGGAGAAAGCACTTCCGTCCACGCATGGCGCACATTCGTCTTCTGGCGCTTCCACAGCCAGCGAGCTGACACCGCGCGAGAGTGAGGTTCTCAGACTCATCGCACAAGGCTTCAGCAACAAGGAAATTGCCAATCAACTAAACATCAGCATCAAGACCGTCGAAACTTACAGGGCCAGGGCGGTGGAAAAGCTCGGACTGTTTACGCGTGCTGACATAGTGCGCTACGGCGTGACCCTTGGCTGGTTGGACCATCTGGCAAAGAGTCCCGATCAAGTTTGACCTGGAGTTAGAATTTAGTGGGCGAAGCGGCCCTGGCCGCACGGCACTCAGACGTCAGGATTGTCCCGACAAGCCGCGCTCATCTCCCGACTGCCCAATGGGACGCCGTAAACTATCTTCCGTGAAGCGGATGCGAGAACGAAAGCGAATCACCGGCCGGGACGTGCTTCTTCCAGGCTTCTGCACTCCGCACCTCCCAGGAACGGATCAGCTTGTTTGGAGACATATATGAGAAATGTACTTTTCCGAGGACGTGCCGGTTGCCAACTCTTTGCACAGTATGAAAAACTGGCTGGGCTCGCGGCTGGGACAAGCTCGCGGCGAGATGACCGCACGGCGAGAACCGCGGGCATTTGTCTCGCGTGCGTATACCTGACTTGCCTTCTGTTCACGGCGTATGCGATTGTTTGAATGGCGGTCGGCGTGCTGACCACCGGACATGGAGAGAGATTTCGAAGTTCGGGCTCGTATGTCCCGATTTTTGGCGGGAACTCGTCCGATCATGGATACAGCCGTGGAGCTCCTTTTCCTCGGCACGTTGGTCACGACTCTTGTCGTCGCGGCGCTGTAAATCGCGGCTCGTCGCTTTTCCCAAGCTCTTAATTGTCAGCTTCCGATGTAACGCGCTGCGTATCATGCTGGACGCATAGACTAATGCGCGTCGGAGACCCAGTCAGCATCGACGAACCGCTAGTTGAGATTGAAACCGGGGATGTCCCGATCGGTGTTGAACTACGTCGGGCCGACGTTGCCGGAATGAATGTTACGCGGCCCTCGTGACGTGGGCAACGGGCTTGATCGTCATGCGATCGTGGTGAGCTTGGAGGCCCGCACGCAGAACCGACAATTGCTTATGCGCCTTCAATCGTCGGAAGCCCTTGTTGGCCTCGATCATGCCGGCCGCGACCCATCGCAAGGCCATACCGGCATCCCGCCAGCGTTTGACGTTGCGCGTGACGCGGCGAATGGTGCCCATCATGTTCTCGGCGATGTTGGTACAGGCGAGCGATCGACGAAGCTCCTTCGGCAACTTCAACCGGACGACAGTCAGGATTTCGTCGAGGCCTTCGAGGATGCTCGTCGCTACGCCGGGCCATTGCTGGTCGAGTCGGCGCGCGAGATTGCGGATCAATTTTTCAGCCTTGTCGGCGTCATCGAGCTCCCAGGCCTGGCGCAGCACCCGACGGGTGGCCGCATGATGCTCTTTCGGCAGGCGTTCCATGATGTTGCGCGCCTTGTGGATCTGGCAGCGCTGGATCGCAGCGGCCGAACCGAAGGTGCGGCGGATCGCCTTCGACAATGCTTTCGCGCCGTCGGCGATGAACAGTCTTGGCACCCCCGGGTCGAGCCCGCGCGAGACCAGGTTGTCGAGCAGGGCCTGAACCGTTGCGGCATTCTCGGTCGCCCCTTCCACCAGCGCCAGCGGATGCTTGTTGCCTTCGCCGTCAACCCCGATCGCGGCGACCAGCACGAGATCGTCGCCGAGATGCAGCCCATCGATTTGCACCACCAGAAGGTCGAGCGCGGACAGGTCGGCAGCCATGAAGTCGGCCAGCCGAGCCGCCGACAGCGCCACGAACCTCCGCGAGGCCGCCGACTTCGACACCCCAGATCCGGGCGGTGCCGGCACGTCCCCCTCGGGCAGCCGGACGGCGCGGCCGAACCGGCGCGTCGACACGTTGATCAGCATCAGGTTCATCGCCCAGCGACCGAGCCAGTCCTCCTGCGCTGCCGTTTCCCAGCTCGGGATCGTGACCTCGCGGCCGTCCACGCCCCGGACCCGCGGGCGCTCGACCTCGATCTTGCCGCCGTGGAAACCGATCCGTCCCCGCGTTCGGCCTCAACGGTGCGCCCGCCGCGCCGCATCGCGACCGTGGCGCGGCCCGCAGGCCGCCGTGACATCCGACTCCATCATCGTGCCGAGCGCCTCGATCCCCGCCGCAAGGCAGAACCGATCGAAGCTCGCCCGCACTTCCGCAAACGCTTCGTCCACAGCCCCAGTCGCCGGCGAACCAGCCGGTGTGATATCTCTCGTCATGGCGTTGCTCTCCTTTGTGGAATCAGCACCCCGAGCCTACCGGCTCAAGGTGGGCAACGCCGACCTCTTCAGAAATTCAACAGAACCCGGGACATCCCCATTGAAACCGACGGCACGACTGTAGAGGTGACAGCGCCAGCTACCGGAGTGCTGTCCGAGATTCTTTTGATGGACGGGAAAACAGTTACGGCAGGCACACTGCTCGGAGCGATTACAAAGTACGGGAGTGGCAGCAAGAGCCCTGGCGCAAGCTGAACGTGCGAAGGCGGAGCGGGGGTGAGACAGCCGATCGCCCTAATCAGCTGTTTGCTGATGAGTGTGCGTGCTAACCTATCGAGGTTTATTGAGTGCGATTCTAGTATCCGGAATCAGAGCTAAGTGATGCGGCGCCTTTGAATCTGCGTTTTCTTGGCACGGACGAAGGGTTCAGCTCTGTCGTTATCGATGTGCTCCTGAAGCTGTTTATTATCCCGACTTGAGTTACAACGCACGCTCTAAGAAACGTGGCTACTAATATTCTCCACCTGATATGTGCGGGATCGAATCGGTCCGGTCGTTGTGCTCCTGGCCTGCCTTCTGCAAGTACGCGATGAGGTCGCGGCGAGACGGGGCGTCGAGCACGCGAACCGGCATGCGTGCGCCGGGAATGAATTTCCGGGGGTCGGCCAGCCACTGATCGAGATTATCCGTGGACCAGATGAGACCGGCGCTCTTTAGCGCGGGCGAATAGTCGTACCCGGGAGCCGAGCCGGCTCTGCGGCCGACCACCCCGCCAAGCACGGGGCCAGTCTTGTTTCTGTCTATCGCGTGACACGCAGTGCAGCGTTCCATGAAGAGTTGTTGGCCGTGGACGGGATCCGGCGCGGCATTGGCCAGGAAACGTGAAAGATTCTCGCTGTGTGACGGATTCGCCGAGCGAAGAAATGTATAGCTTAATGTGATCGTATCGACATGGAGATTGTCCGAATCCTTTGCAAAGGCAGGATCGACGAAAAAGACAACGGGCATCTCGACCTTCTGATGCGGGTCAAGGCGCTCTTCATTGAAGCAGAAGCACTGAATTTTATTGAAATAGATGCCGCTCGTCTCCGGCGTGACGTTGAAGGTCGCGTGCCCGACGATCGACTCGTTGCTGAGATTCTCGGCGGTGAAGAATACGAGCTTTTGTTCGCCCAAGTGAACGGTCACGGAGCGCTGCTCAGGTTCGAACCGCCACGGCAAGTCCGGCGCGACGTTGCTGTCGAACGCAACGGTCACAGTCTGATCGGAGGCGGCAGTTGAGTCGGAATACGCCCGTTGTGTCGTCCCTCCGTATCCGGTTGCGCCACAGAAAGCGCGGTACAGCTCCGGCGAATAAGCCACCAGGCCGAACATGATGCCGAGCACCACGAAGCACGGTAGGAGAACATTCAGGTGTTTCCGGTAGCGCGGCTCCATCTCGACTCCTTGCACTGGCCGCCCCCGGCATCTGGCATGATCTAGACCGACGCGGCGTAACCGTCCACCGGTCGATGAGAGCCAGTTTCGCCGTGGTGTTTGACGAGTTTGTGATCGTAGTTGCATCCGTAGGACACGTTCGACCCTCACCACGTCCCAATTTTGGTTCGCATCTCCATCAATCCCATATCAATCTCATGGCGCTCGCTGCACCGGGATTCGTCTTAAACCCTCGCAGGCTCGCTCTGAATATGCGTCGACAGCCGGTTTAAGCAGCAGCGGCTGCCCGATAGGCAGGCCGTGTGGCAGTTTCCAAAGCAGCAAAACTTCCCATTGATTTTGCGGGGACTTCATGTCGATTGGTTTGGACATTTCCCCGATTCAACTGTGCCCGACATGTCATCAGCGCCCCTCTCCTCGTCTAAATTTCCAATTCGGCCTGTCGTCGGCAGCCCCGCACCGGTTCCGGACCGTGAAAGGAGGGTCAATCTACTGGTCCTTTGCGGCCTCGCGCTGATTGTCGGGGTCATGACGGGCTGCGGCGCCGTCGCACTGCGAACGCTCATCGGTCTTTTTCACAACGCGTTTTACATCGGCACTTTCAGCATCTGGTACGATGCCAATGTGAGCGAAGGGCCGAGTCGGTTTGGCGACTGGGTATTTCTTTCGCCCGTCATCGGCGGTCTCGTTGTCGTCTTTCTGGTGCAGCGTTTCGCCCCGGAGGCAAAGGGCCATGGTGTTCCGGAGGTTATGGATGCTGTTTTTTACAAACGCGGCAACATCCGCGGTCAGGTTGCGATCATAAAATCTCTGGCTTCAGCCCTTTCGATTGGCAGTGGAGCTGCAGTCGGTCGCGAGGGTCCGATCATTCAGATCGGGGCAGCACTGGGTTCTGCTTTCTCCCAGGCGATCAAACTGTCGACGTGGCAGAAGATCACATTGCTCTCCGCTGGAGCCGGTGCCGGGATCGCGGCGACCTTCAACACACCGCTTGGCGGCGTGCTGTTCGCGCTGGAAATCCTGTTGCCCGAGGTCTCGAACCGCACTTTTCTTCCAGTCGTCATTGCGACGGGTGCCGCAACGACCATAGGCAGAATCTTGATCGGACCGAATCCTGCCTTCGTCGTCCCTGATATTCAAATGTCGCTAGCCCAGGCTCTGGGTCTGCAGGAGGCAATCGCTTTTGTCGTGCTGGGAGCCCTGTGTGGCGTCGCCTCCTGGGCCTTTATACGCCTGCTGGTAGTTATGGAGGACGGCTTTCCCAAGCTGCCCGGAAATGCCTACACGCAAAACATTATCGGGATGGCCGCCGTTGGCCTGATGATGGTCGCTTTAACTCACGCCTTCGGCCATCCCTATGTTGATGGCGTTGGCTATGGCGTCATCCAGTCGACCCTCGACAACAAGATGACATATGCAGGCCTGCTTGCGTCGCTGTTTGTGCTAAAGATGCTGGCCACGACGATCAGTCTCGGATGCGGAGCCTCCGGCGGTATCTTTTCCCCATCGCTGTACCTCGGAGCCACGTTGGGGGGAGCCTTCGCCCTCGTGGTCAGCATGGTCTTTCCACACGCTGGCCTGACCGTTCCTTCGGCTGCGATCGTCGGCATGGCCGCCATGGTTGGCGCCGGCACCGGCGGGGTCATGACCGCCATCGTCATGGTGTTCGAAATGACACGGGACTACGCCATCATCGTGCCCGTGATCGTCGGTGTCGCGGTCGCGGCCGGCATTCGCCGTACGCTGATTGGTGAGACAATCTACACGATCAAGCTGCGCCACCGCGGCCACCGCATCCCGAAAGAACGGCACATCAACCTTTATCTGGTCAAGCAGGCCCAGGACATCATGGAACGGCGTTTCATCCTTGCCAAGGTCGGGACAACGTTGAAGGAAGCCATAGGCGCGGAAGACACCGACGACCTACGCGCCATCATCGTCGAGCGCGAGGGGCGGATTGTCGGCCTGATACCGCCACGCTCGGGCCTGTGGCTTGAATCTCAGCGTAATCCGAACCTGCTCGTCGAGCGCTTCGTCGAAAGCCGCGCTGTCATTTGCAGGGATATCGATCTCCTGAGTCTCGTGCTCGCAAGATTGAAACGGCATCGCTCCGGAGCGGCGATTGTCTTTCACGGGGTCGATCGGCCGAGAGTCCGAGATATTGTTGGCGTCATCACAAAACGCGCAATAGCTGACACGGTCATCGATAGCTACGACGATTAATCAGCGAGCGACCGAAGCGAAACCAGAAGGAAATGATCAATGTCCGCCTGGTGCGGCCTAGAAGCGTAGACGGGAGATAACTATGCGCGCTATCCTGCTCGCAAGCGCGGCGGCGAAGCCTTGCATCGATATTTTGCATTGAGTGGACGACCGCGTCACTACGCTTAGAGTCGTGGTTGTAAATTCCCCGCCGGACCTATCGGGAACCGCGAGCGGTCGGCACATTCCTCTGATCATCAAGCTCTTTTGATTTCCTGTCGGGGTGACCCGAACGCGCGCACCGTCTAGTTTTTCTGTATGAACAACAGCGTTTTAATCTCCGGTGCGGGAATCGCTGGACCGACATTAGCCTTCTGGCTGAAGGCGGCGGGGTTCCAACCGACTCTGATCGAGCGGGCGCGCGCGTTGCGCGTCGGCGGTTATGTCGTCGATTTCTGGGGTCTTGGATACGACATCGCTGAACAAATGCACCTGACCGACGACATCAATCGCATCGGCTATCACGCGCGTGAGATGCGGGTCGTTGACGATCGCGGGAAACGCATCGCGGGATTTGGCACCAGGGTGTTCGATGAACTTTCGAACGGACGCTATGTAACGATCGGACGGAGCGACCTCTCTCGGTTGCTTTTCGAAAGGCTCAGAGGTGACACCGATGTCATTTTTCAAAGCGAGGTTCTTGCCCTTCAGGAACGCGACGACTGCGTGGAGGTTCAACTGAAGAATGCGGGCACTCGCCGATTTGGTTTAGTTATCGGCGCCGATGGCTTGCATTCCACCGTTCGCAGGTTAACGTTCGGGCCGCAGTCACGGTTTGAAAAGTATCTTGGCTATGCGGTCGCAGCGTTCGAGGTCCGCGGTTACCGACCGCGCGACGAAGATATCTATTTGATGTATGGACAGCCCGGCCGCATGCTTGGCCGCTTCACGTTGCATGATGACCTGACGCTGTTCTTGTTCGTGTTTGCCGCCGATAGCGATACGTTACCAGAAGGGCTTGAACGGCAGAAGGCTATGCTGCGCGAAAGATACCGCGAAGGGAAGTGGGAGTGCCCCCTCATCCTCGCCGAATTGGATCGTGCACAACAACTCTATTTTGACCGGGTTAGTCAGATAAGGATGGAAAGCTGGACGCGCGGCCGCGTTGCCCTTATCGGAGATGCAGCATTCTGTGTATCCTTGACGGCCGGGCAAGGCTCGGCTCTTGCGATGATTTCCGCATTCGTACTCGCAGGTGAACTCGCCAATGCCGGAGGCCGCCATGAAGATGCCTTTGGCAGATACGAAGCATTTTTGCGGGCCTTTATCGGGGAGAAACAGCGCGCCGCCGAGCGCTTTGCTCGGGTCTTTGCGCCAAAAACCCGGTGGGGCCTGAACGTTCGCAACCAGGTGATAAAGGCGTTCGCCATTCCCGGCCTTGCAAGGCTAGCAATCGGCAGGGATATTACCGACACCCTACAACTCCCCGATTACCACTGGCTAACGCCTTCGTGGTCAGGCCATCGGGTGACACCCTCTGGCTCGGAACCGAGCCCAACGAGGGCATGAAGCCGCGTAGATCATTTGCTTATGGCTCCTCTCCGCCGAACGACATTCTTTATGGCGCTCTGAAGCGGCGGTCCCGCTCGCATAGACAACGGGAAAGTCCGGGTCGATTTCCCGAGCAAGTTGAGCGACCTGCCAACCATCCATCTTGCCTCGTAGATTTATGTCGTCTAGGAGCGCTCGGTACTTTCCCCTGTGTCCCTTGAGCAGGGTAACCGCCTCTTCCCCCGATGCCGTGATGGCGGGTTCGAAGCCGCCACACCGAGCGCTTCTTCAATGAGAGTTTGGAGCAACTGGTCGTCTTCAACGACCAAGATAATCGGCAAGTCCTGCAATACCCCGGCTCCCCACTACTGCATCAAGCGATTCGAGTTACAAAGTGAACATAAGTTCCCGGCCCGCACTGTCAGCCGCACGCAAGAGAGGGGTACCGTGGCGCACTGATTCTGTCGGCGTCTGTCGTTCAACGGCCTTGTCTTGACGTGGGCAGGTCGTCGGACTCGTCCTGTACGACAAAGTGTCTTGCGGCAGAGATCAGCACTACGAAAGTCGCAACCCATGCCATGCGCGCGCCATAGCGATCATGCGGACCCGAGATCACACCGCAAATGAACGCGTTGCCGAGCAGTGCGAATGTTACAGTCCCTGCAAGCAAAGTAAGATCATCCAACGAGCGCCGCCAAAGCCCGCGACCGAACAGAAACACGGTCAGCAACATCGACGCCAGTGCGACCGGCACGTGAAGACAGTTGATCGCGGTGAAGTCGAGCTCGGAATGCTGCTGGCGCGCGGCGCGCATAGGCGTTACTTGCGCCGGGATGTAACGCTCGATGATCCCATAGGTGTGGGGAATCCAGACATCGGAGCCCTCGCCGGTTGCGACGAGAGTAAGTTGCTGCGCGGTCGCAGCCAGTGCGGCCTCGGCTTGCAAGGTCGGATATTCCGCGAGCGAGTGCAACACGATGAAGCCCATCTCGTCGTTCAGGCCCTTGAAGCGGCCTAGCGTGTTGAACATGCTGTTGCCCCAAAGGAACTGATCGGCGGTCGCGGGCAGCTGATCGCGATAGGGACAGAGTTTCAACTGCTCGCGTGGACAATGGTCCCTGAGGTAGCGCGCGACGATACCGTCCTGCATGATGCGGCCGAACGCAACACCGAAGCCACCGGGAGTCCAAGCCAATTGTCCCGACAAGGCGAAGTTTGCTGCGAGCAGCATCGCCGCGCCGGCAACGAGGGTCAGGCTGCCCTGAATCAAACTGATGATTGGGATTTGACCGCGTAGCAGCAGACGTACACTCCACCCGACCACGCATAGCCCTAGTAGCACCCCGAGCGTTGCGCTGTGAGTTGCTGCGGCGAAGGCCGTGAATACAAATAGGCAGCACTTTTCGACGGTAGAAATCCTGTCATTGTGTAACACTAGGACGAACAGCCCGAGCACCGACAGACCGGCAAAAATGTCAGTCAGAAGCATGCTGGCGATCCAAGGCAGCGCGGTCGTCAGGATCAGCACGAGGCCGATCGCCATCAGCCGTAGCGGCTGGCTCATGCCGAGAACTCGCAGCGTCAGTTGCAGGATCCACAGTGACGCCAGGGCCTGGGTTCCGAGGTTGATCCAGAAGCTCGAATGCTCACCAAAATGCAGGTACAGGCCGAACACCGTTGAGCGGCTCGGCACGAGGTAACCTTCGTACCACCTTGCCAGATAGCCACCGGTATCCCACTGAAGCAGCGGATAGCCATTCCAAAGAGCCGGCGCGAGCAACATCAAGGGAATGGCTACCGCGGCGATCCACATCGACCGTGAGGCGGCGATGCGCCCACGTAAAACCTGCGTATTGATGGCCTACCCCTGCCCTGTTTTGGGGAACATGCCCGGAACTATTCTTGGAATCAAGACGCTGACAGACGGCTACTGAACGTTCTGAATCCAATTTGCTCGAAAATCCGACGAGGGCCAATGCATCGTGGTGCGATGCAATAGGTCATAGTGCGATATATCTGGGCGATATTGCTAATCTTCTAGGCGCTGCGCACCTTCCGTTTCGAGGGCGAGACGCGAAACTGTCCCGCTTTGGGGTCGATTGTTCGCTGTTTCATACGCTGGCATGTGCGTTGCATCAGCTCTCTTCAAGACGAGTAGGCTGTTGGCGCCGTCGCGACTTTGAGAACAGAGAGGGTATTGATGTCGTATCTAACGCCATCGGAATTCGTCACCAAGATGGTGGACGCGGGTGAATCTAAAATCTTCATGTCCACCCGTGACACGCTGATCCGCGCCTACATGGCGGGCGCGATCCTCGCCTTGGCGGCATGGCTCGCCGTCACGATCAACGTGAACACGGGCCAGCCGTTGGCCGGAGCGCTACTGTTTCCTGTCGGATTTTCCATGCTGTATCTGCTGGGCTTTGACCTACTGACCGGCGTATTCGTGCTTGCTCCGCTCGCGTTGATCGACAAACGGCCGGGTGTGACGCCGGGTGGCGTTTTGAGAAACTGGGGTCTAGTCTTTGTCGGAAACTTTGCCGGGGCGCTCACGGTAGCCTTCATGATGGCATTTGTGACAACGTTCGGCTTCACGCAGGATCCCGATAAGGCATGACGATCGGAAATGTTGGCGAGGCTCGAACGCTCGGCTACGCGGCACACGGCGCGGCCGGCATGGCAACATTGTTCATCCGCGGGATGCTGTGCAACTGGATGGTCTCCACCGGCGTCGTCGGGGCCATGATTTCAACGTCGGTCCCGGGCAAGGTCATTGCGATGTGGATGCCGATCTTCTTGTTCTTTTACATGGTGTTTGAGCATTCCGTCGTGAACATGTTCCTGTTTCCGTCGGGGCTGATGCTCCACGCGAAATGTTCCATCATGGACTACTTCGTCTGGAACGAAATTCCGACGGTTCTTGGCAACTTGGTGGGCGGCCTCGCGTTCACGGGGCTTACCCTGTACGCCACGCACGTCAGGACGGCACCGAAGCGCAGCGAGACCGAACTGGCAATGCGGCGTGCCGCAGCTTGATCGCGATCGCGGAGATATCGCAGCGGGGCATGGTCGTCCGGTAACAATCCGAATGTCTGGATCGGTTGACTGGCGGTGACGTAGGTTTCGGATAGCAAGATGCACTATTGGATGCCGCTGATGTGAATCGGCGCCGTAATCCACAGCGGATCAGGTCGCATGAAGCGAACTCGGCGAGCGGTGCTACTGTTACCCATAGTTCTCGGCGCGGTTTTTTGGTTGACAACATCGCGTGCGCAGACCGTTGCTCGAGTGGGGGTCGTCGTATCCGATATGACTGAAGCTGAAGGCCATGTTCTCGGTCTGCCGGATCGTGGGGTCTTTGTCGTCGATGTCAGGAGCGATAGCTCGGCGGCCCGGGCAGGTATTCTTGCCAGGGATGTGATTTTCGAACTCGATGGTGGTCCTATCAATGGGGTCGACGATGTTATGTGCCGAGTAGCCCGAAAGCAGCCTGGCGACTCCATTCGGTTCCAAATCCTTCGAAGCCTGAAACCTCTGGCGATCACGGTCAACCTTGGCACATGGCCCAACGAGCTTTCGTCATTTCGAAGTATGTCTATTGGATGCGGGGTTGTGGATGCGCAGCCAGGCGCGATGGTCGTCCCGAACAGTGCGGCTACTTGACTTTGATGACTCGGAAGGCAAGCTGAGCATAACTCAGTCTAGGATTTGGCGCGGTTGCGTTTTCTGGTCTCGGTAAGGCGCTCGTAGGACAAGGGCCGTTGTCAGATTGGCTCGGTCACGCGGCAAGCCGACGAGTCGTCAGCCTTTTCCAATTGAAGCCAGCGCCCCTCGGCGAGAAGGAAAGAATTCGGCAAGCAGCCTGATCCAGGCTGCGATCTGATCGAGGCGCCCACTGCGTCCCGAACGCAGTGAACATCTTCTAAGTTATTGATCTTTCTCCATGCGGCGACTGCATTGGTCGCGTTCTGTTCACGGTCGTTTCACTTAATTCGTTGCGATTTCGTTGCGGCGTCCCTAGACGAGAACGAGACCTGATCGTTGGACACGCAGGCTGAGACCAGCCCTGGTCGCAGGCTACGTGGCGTTTTTCCAAATGCCTACTTTCCGAATGCAGCCGAAGTGGAGCGCAACGTCTGGGAGTTCCGCACGACCGTATGCCTTGAGCGAACCCCAGAATGGCGGAATCAAAGCCTGCTTGATTATCCAGTGTACCGTCCAACCTGTTGCTCGAACGTCTCGGTGCGCGCACATGGATTGCCCGGACATCATGCTCAGCTGGGGCATCCTCTCCGGATTGATGGCATGTCTGCCCTGGCTCAGCTCAGCAATGAGAACACTTTCTATGTCCTGCGCGTGCTGCTCGGTGCCGCGGAGGCCGGCTTCTTCCCGGGCTTCATCTTTTATCTCACGCTTCGGTTCCCAGCAGAGTATCGGGCCAGGATCGTCGGATATTTCATGGCCGCGATTCCACTCTCGACCGTTATCGGCGCGCCGATCTCAGGACCGTTGCTCTATCTGCATGGAGGCTTCGGCCTGGCGGGGTGGCAGTGGCTTTTCCTCATCGAAGCGATACCGGCAGTTGTCCTGGCCGTCGTCTTGTTCTTTTATCTGACGGACCGCCCCGAAGAGGCAGATTGGTTGGCGCGCGACGAGCGGGAATGGCTCAGCCACAGGCTGTCGATCGAGCGCCGCAACCGCGAAGCTGTACACGGTCTCCGAGGTTCTGTTCGATCGGCGCGTGATCAGCCTAAGTCTGGTCTATTTCGAGCGGTCGCGATCAATTACGGCCTCAGCTTCTTTCTTCCTCAGATCGCAAAGGCATTCGGACTCAACACCTTCCTGACCACCCTCGTGTCTGCGGCGCCCTACTTGTCGGCGTGATAGGTATGGTCTGGTGGGGCCGGCGTTCGGATTGGGCCGCGGAGCGACGCTATCATGCAGCATTGCCGCTGCTGGTGGCATCCGCAGCTCTCGTTTCGGCTGCACTCGTAGATGATCCGAGCCTGAAGATGCTTGCGTTCTGTATCGCAGGATTCGGCATCTTCGCTTGCCTGCCGGTTTTCTGGACATTGCCAACCGCTTTTTTTGTCGGGCGCCGCGGCCGCCGCTGGCATCGCGGTGATCAATTCAATCGGCAATCTCCCGGGATTCGCCGGCCCCTTCGCAATGGGTTGGCTCAGAGATCATACCGGCAGCTATAGAGACGGTCTGCTGCTCCTCGCGGGGCTTGGCATCATTGCGATGGGACTCGCACTCGGAATTGGTCATAACGACGCGCTTGAGCGCTCTGCATCGGCTTCGGAATGAATGCGGAATCGGCCAGCCATCTTTGCGCAGGCAGGAAGGATGATGGCGCTGGCGCTCGCCAGCACAATGGCTGCCGCCGCGCTCTTTCAGCCGGTGCTGACGGGGCAACCACGCCAAATCAAGCCCCATGCGGAGGCGCCTCAAGTGCGTGAGGCTGCCGAGTAGAACAGACACCGGCGGGTTCATTGCTGGGCCGGCTGGGAGATGTCCGTGATGGTCAGCTTGGCCATGCGGGTTCGTCCAGCACGTTCAACGGTCAGCTCAACTTGTTTGCCGATCCCCTCCTCATCGAGGATCGAAGTCAATTCCTCCATGCTGTGGACTGGCTTGCCGTTCACTTCGGTGATGATATCCCCGATCACTCCGTCCTCACTCGCGCCTTCAATTCCGGCTTGCGCGGCAGGAGAGCCGGGTAACGTTCGCAGGATGATCACTCCGTCAATTCCGAGGCTCGTTGCCTGGTCCTGCTTGGCAGCCACGATACCGACGCCCGGCAGCGGGACGTGACCATTGCGGATCAACTCGGCCGCAACGCGGTTGACGATGTCGACGGGAATGGCGAAGCCGATTCCAGCCGAAGCGCCCGAGCCGGAGAGGATGGCACTGTTCACGCCGATCAGCCGTCCGGCGCTGTCGAGCAGCGGGCCGCCGGAGTTGCCGGGATTGATGGGTGCGTCGGTCTGAATCATCCCCTTGACCTCGCGCGCGGTGACTGATGGCAGTTTTCGGCCAAGCGCACTCACGATCCCGGAGGTTAACGTCTGGTCAAGGCCATACGGATTGCCGATCGCAAACGTGCTCTGGCCTACTTGCAGATCAGCCGAACGCCCCACGGCAATGGGATGCAGCGCTGATCTTGGCCGCTCCAACTGAAGCACGGCGAGATCGTAGTTTGGAGCGGCGCCCACCACACGGGCGGCGACGAATTCGCCGGACGTCAGCCGAACTCCGATTTCGGCCGTGCCATTGATGACATGATGATTGGTGATCACATGTCCGGCGACGTCCCATACAATGCCCGAGCCCGACTGCACCGTGCTTTCCTGCTCGTCGGAAAACACGGACCTGCTGGGCGTGCCTCGAGCGAACACGTGCACCACAGATGGCGATACCTCCTTGAAGAGACGGACGGTCGCCTGCTCGGTTGCAGCGAGATCGGCGCGGGGTGTGACCGTGCGGGGAGCAGAGGCAGAAAACCAGAGCGCAGTTACGAACGGCTGCACCACCCATAGGGTTACCAGAAGCAACAACCAGACGATCGCCAAGCGGAGGAAACGAACGGGCACCCTGATGCCTCCTTGCCGGCATCTTAAATTCGGGGAACTCCAATCGTTCCTTGTAACTGTTCAGAGAAACGCGCCGGGCGAGCCTTGTGCGTCCGGGCTCGCTCGGCGGGCAGAGACGATGAGGCGGTGCAAGGCCCCTTGGCTCCGGGACACCAGGATCACCGTCTTCGCTGCGTCAGATCGGTGATTGATAGGAACACCTTCTTTGTCAGCGGCTTGTGGCTTCAAGGAGAACTGGACATGACCTATCCAAACGACAATCGACCTCTCGCCAACCAGAATCGACGCAACAATTGGGGAGGCTGGGCGGCTTTAGCGATCTGCGCCCTGGTGATCATTGTGGCCGGGTTCTACTATTCAGGCCGGCACAATACGACGGCATCGAACCAAAACACGTCGCCTGCAACGACGACGACCGGATCGACCACGGGCAATCCAGCAACGCCCCGAAAATAGAGCATCGTCGGTCATCCAAGGAGGCGGCTCCAGCTATCCGAGGCCGGACGAGTTCATCGCCGCCTCCTCCATGCTACCGCTCTGGAAGGTAAGGCGTCTCCGCCGGCGCCGGGAACCTTTCGGCAGTGAGACGGGTACCATCAATCCGAGAGTTCCGGCCATGCGCAGCATTCGTTGGCTCGCCGTCATTCCGTTTTTTGCCCTTATTTTCGGCCCGTTCTTTGTCAACCGGGCGACGCCGGTGATCCTTGGCCTGCCATTTCTGCTCGCCTGGATCGTGGCGTGGATCCTAATTACCTCCGTCCTCATGGCGGTGATCTACATCGCCGATCCCGCCAATGGCGAGGGCGAGACGTGAACGGCGCGCTGCCGTTCATCGCCGCTGCCGCCCTGCTGGCGCTGGCGCTCGGCCTGCTCGCCCGCCGGGGCAAGGACATGAGCCTCGAGCAGTGGACGGTCGGTGGGCGCGGTTTCGGCGCGATCTTCGTGTTCCTGCTGCTCGCGGGAGAGATCTACACCACATTTACCTTTCTCGGCGGCAGCGGTTTCGCTTACGGCAAGGGAGCCCCCGCCTATTACATTCTCTGCTACGGCACGCTCGCCTACGTACTGTCCTATTTCATGCTGCCGCCGATCTGGCGCTATGGGAAGGAGAACCGGCTGTACTCGCAGTCGGATTTCTTCGTACGCAAATACGACAGTCCGGCGCTCGGCGTCATCGTCGCACTCGTGGACATCGCGGCACTCATTCCTTACCTCGTCCTCCAGTTCAAGGGACTAGGCATCATCGTCGAGGTTGCCGGCTACGGTGCGATCTCGTCGACGCTCGCCATCTGGATCGGCGCCATTGTCGTCGCCGCCTACGTGATGATGTCCGGCGTCCACGGCTCGGCGTGGACCGCGGTCGCCAAGGACGCACTGATTCTCGGCGTCGTGATCTTTCTCGGCATCTACCTGCCTTTCCACTATTATGGCGGATTGGGGTCGATGTTCGCAGCAATCGAGCAGGCAAAGCCTGGATTCACGGTGCTGCCGCCCCACGGTGAGAGCCTGTGGTGGTTTTCCTCGACCGTGCTGCTCACAGCGCTGGGCTTTTACATGTGGCCCCATACGTTCGCATCGATCTACACCGCAAAGAGCGCCACTGTGATCCGCAAGAATGCGATCGTGCTGCCGCTCTATCAGCTCATTCTGCTGTTTGTGTTTTTCGTCGGCTTCGCGGCGACGCTGCAAATTCGCGGACTCTCTGGTTCAGACATCGACCTTGCCCTGTTCAAGCTTTCGGTAAAGACCTTCGACCCCTGGTTCGTCGGCGTGATAGGCGCCACCGGCGTGCTCACCGCATTGGTGCCGGGCTCGATGATCCTGATCACGGCCGCCACCCTGATCGCAAACAACCTTTACCGCGCCCTCAACCCCGCGGCCGATGACCGGCAGGTCTCGCGGTTGGCGAAGCTCCTGGTGCCGGTGGTCGCTTTGGTCGCGGTATTCTTTACTCTGAAGGGTGGAGAGACCATCGTGGCCCTGCTGCTGATGGGCTACAGCCTGGTTACGCAGCTTTTTCCCTCACTGGTGCTCAGTCTCGCCCGCCGCAACATCGCGACGCGAGAAGGCGCCGCGGCAGGTCTCATCGCTGGTGCTGCAACAGTGGCCGTTACGAGCCTGACCGGCGTCAATTTCCATGCAGTGTCATGGCTGCCGCCGCAAATCCAGGACCTCAATGTTGGCATTGTGGCCCTGGCGCTGAACTTCATCGTGCTGATCGCGGTCAGCTCGGCGACGCGGGTCACCGCAGCCCCGGCAAGGGCGGCCGCAGAATAGATGATCTGAAGGGAACCTTGGCAGGACGCTAACGCCTGGGGAGCGGGAACCAGAACCGGCCCGCGCGGGTTAGTTCCGCGGAGGAACACCAGAATGACCACGCGGAAGGGCCGAACACGGCCAGAGGAACCATCAAAGGCAGCGAAGTTGTTTGGCGACATGGCCAACCGGACCTCGTTGGCCGCGGGTCGAGCCTCGACATTCGCTCTTGCCGTTGCCGTGGTTGTCATCTGGGCGATCACCGGGCCGCTCTTCGGTTTCTCCGACACGTGGCAGCTTGTCATCAACACCGGAACCACCATCGTCACCTTCCTGATGGTGTTCTTGATCCAGAATTCGCAGAATCGAGACAGCGCGGCAATTCAGGTGAAGCTTGACGAATTGATCCGCACCGGCGCCGCTGGAAATTCCTTCGTCGGCATCGAGCATCTCACGGATGAGGAATTGGCCGAGCTGCGCGAGAAATGCGAAGCCAGGGCGCGCGCTGAAAAGGCGGGGGAAATATCCGTCCAAAAAGCCGGAAGCAAGGCGAGACGAGCCGCGGAGAGAGCTGTCTCTGAGTGACTGTTGTGGCTTGGTCGGCCAAGCTAGAGCGGCTTTACTCGCTGCGCGAAGAGCGCTGGTAGGCTGCGCCGTGCGCGCCACTCAGATTGTGCGCAGTGTTAATCACCGATAGATGCGAAAAGGCTTGCGGGAAATTGCCCAGCTGCCGTTTGGCAGATGGATCGTATTCCTCGGCCAGAAGGCCGATATCGTTGCGCAGCGAGAGCACGCGCTCGAACAGGCTGCGGGCCTCTTCCCACCTGCCCTGCAGGACGTAATTGTCCGCCAGCCAGCAAGTACAGGCAACAAACACACCCTCCCCGGCTGGCAAGCCGTCGGCTCCGTCACGCGTGTGATAGCGTTGCACCAACCCGTCGCGAACCAATCCGCGTTCGATGGCCGTTAGGGTACCTTGAACGCGGTCATCGGAAGACGGCAAGAAGCCCATAATCGGCATCAACAGCAAACTTGCATCGAGCGAAGTCGCGCCATACGACTGAACGAAACTGTTCTGCTGGCGATCAAACCCCTGGTCGCAAACCTGGTCGTGGATGGTCTGGCGAATCTCACGCCAATGGGAGACAGGACCCTCCAGTCCGAACTCGGCCGCGGAGCGCACGGCCCGATCAAAAGCGACCCACGCCATCACTTTCGAATGCGTGAATTGCCTGCGGCCAGCGCGTACTTCCCAGATCCCGTCGTCCGGCTGCTCCCAAACCGTTTCAAGATGCGCAATCAGCGCGCATTCGAGCGACCAACTGTCTTTGCTGTAGGGCAACCCCGCTATTCGCGCGACATAAAGCGCGTCGAGAACCTCACCGTAGACATCCAGCTGCAGCTGCCCGGCCGCCGCGTTGCCGATTCGGACCGGACCGGAGCCCTCGTATCCGGGAAGCCAGCCAACCTCGTATTCGTCCAACCGCCGTTCGCCGGCGACGCCGTACATGATCTGAAGATCCTTCGGGCTGCCGGCAACGGCGCGCAAAAGCCATTGTCGCCAAGCCGTGGCCTCTTCGACATATCCCGATATCCGACCATTCTCCGCCCGATTTGAAGCGCTGCGACCAGCCGTTCCAGAATGCGAGCGCCTGCGCCAACGCCTCATTCGCTGGCCGCGGCTCTGGGGCAGGGCGATATGACAGAGACCAGCCGAGCACAAAGCTGACCTCTTCGCCTGCGGCGATCTCGAAGTGGCCGATGGTACGAAAATCATGTCCACGCAAATCAACGTCGCTGGCCAAAGTCAGCCGGTCCGGCCCGGCGACGAATTCGCGGCGACCATCCTTCAAGCGTCGGACCCACGGCACAACCGAGCCATAGCCGAAGCGCACGACGAGTTCGGTGTGCATCGCGACGCGACCTCGCAAGCCGTGAACGATTCTGACCAGTTCGGACCCCCCTTCCCGCCACGCCATGCAGTCAACGACGCTGACGGCACCGCCATCGACTTCGAAGGTGGTTTCAAGCACCATTGTGTGGCCGCGATAGGCTCGGGTGACCCGGCCAGGCTCGGACGCGGGCGCAATGAGCCAACGGCCCTGTTCTGGATCGCCCAGCAAGGCTGCGAAGCAGGCTGCGCTATCGAAACGAGGAACCCCAAGCCAATCGCTCGAGCCGTCGCGGCCAACCAGGGCCGTCGTCTCGCAATTGCCGATAACACCATAGTCCTCGATGCGACCGGCCATCCGTGATCACCGATGCCGCCCTGCTCTCGGGCCGCGCCCGGAGGCGGCCGAGACTGTGCTTGCGATAAGCAGAGCGATCCCGCCGACCACAAATGGCGCCACCCGCGCCCACGTCCCGGGCGCCACAATCGCCCGGTCGCCAGCCTCATTGCCGAAGCGACCGCGCGTTCGATGTAGCGAATGGACTGGAGCCATCAGATTGTCCGGTCGATCCGGCTCGACGCTCTGACTAGTCTCCTGGCCGGCGAACGCCACCTTCGCCAGATACTGGTCGAGAAATGCGGGAAGCAGCATATTTCCGAGGATCACCTTGATGGTGCTCCATCCAATCCAGTATTCGCGCCTGGGACGTTGCACCGCCTGAAACACCGCCTGCGCAATCACGCCCGGCTCAACAACAGGCGCGACCGGCCGCGGCTGTCGCGGCATGTGCGTGCGTGCCCAGTCGAATTGCGGGGTGTTCACCGCGGGCAACTCCATCATGGTGAGACGAACGCTGTTGCGCTCGTGGATCAGTTCGGCGCGCAACGAATCCGTGAATCCACGTATTGCGTGCTTCGCGCCGCAATAAGCCGATTGCAGCGGAATGCCGCGGTAAGCCAGCGCAGATCCAATTTGCACGATATGCCCGCGGCCGGCCGGGCGCATGTGCCGGAGCGCTGCCATCGTGCCGTGCACGAAACCCAGATACGTCACCTCGGTCACGCGTCGAAATTCCTCCGGGGTGATTTACCAAACCGGCGAGAACACCGTCACCATCGCGTCATTGATCCAGACGTCGATCGCGCCAGATACTCTCGCCACCTCATCGGCCGCCCTGAATACCGCCTCGGCGTCCGATACATCGGCCGCCACCACCAGCGCACGGCCGCCGAGCCCGCTCGACCTCTTGCTTGACCTCCGCGAGAGCATCCGCGTCGCGTGCGATCAAGCCTATTCTCCAGTGCGCCCGGGCGAAGCGATGAACGATCGCGCGCCCAACCCCGGCGCTCGCGCCGGTGACGACGACAACAGGGGCGAACGGTTCATCGAGTTCGGTCATCAGATGTGCACCTTGCGCGAGGTTCGAACGCTGCCTCCCAACCTTGAGTCAACTCTCCACCAGGGTTCGTAGTTCAACATTATTATTACAGCCGTATCAGCGCGAGACCCGACTCCGGTTCCAACCGTTTCTGCAAATGCGCCGGCGACTCCGTCACCACGATCTCGAGCGTAGGGCGCACCAGCGCTTTTCCCAGATGCCCGGCCATCGCAGCGCCGTCGCGCTTACCCACCACGACATGGATATGGATAGCCGGATCGCCCGATGGCCCCACCGCAACGTCGCCGATGAGGCTGGCGACCTCGACCTGCTCGTCCACCCTATTCTCGACGTATGCTTTGCGCGTCCAGTCGAAGTATTTGAGCGTGACCTCGCTGAAAGCGCCTATGGCCGTGATTTGCGCTGCGGTGATGCGCTCTTTCGCGACGAACAACTTCAGGCAGTCAAGCACCTCGTCGCCACCATCCATCACCACGGCGAAGGTTCGTTGCCCATTGTTGTCATTCAACAGCTTCTGTTTCATGAGGCGGCATTCTCCTTCATTGCGGCCGATATACGCGCGGGTCGAACTGACCGGCGCTCCGTATGCAGTTCACCGCGCCGGCCAAGCGCGCGGATGCGATCCGCCGTCCGACAGGCGATCGCCTGGATGGTGAGTGATGGATTGGCGCCGCCCACGGTCGGAAAAACGGATCCATCGCAGATCCAGAGATTTGGGATATCCCAGCTTCGGCAATCTGCGTCGACAACGCTCGTCCGAGGATCATCACCCATGCGAGCTGTGCCGTTGAGGTGGCACGTGTCGTCCTCCTGGATCCAGAGATCCCTGGCGTCCACCGCCTGCAGGGCCCGGCCCATGAACTTGAGGGCATGGTCGATCAGCCGCTTGTCGTTGTCGCACCATGAATAGGTAATTCGTGGGATACGGAGGCCATACTGGTCGACGTCGTCGGCGAGCGTGACGCGATTTGCTTCCTGCGGCAGCATTTCGCCGACGATTTTCAGACCAACCACGTGGTTGTAGTCCTTCATCGCCTCGATCAGGCGCGAACCCCACAGGCCGTGTGCACTCATCTGGGTATTGGCCCAGAGCTGGGGCAGCGGGCCCTGGCTCATGTAACTGTAGCCGCCGAAGAAATCCTTGCCGCGATCCTCGTAGTTCCAGTGCTCGGTGATCGCGAGCGATGGCGGACCCTTGTAGGAGCGGACCTCATCATCCATGAGACCCCAGACCGCCTGATTGGATTGTGCCATCAAATTCTTGCCGACCAGCCCCGAGCTGTTGGCAAGCCCGTCGCGAAACTGGTCAGTGGCGGAGTTCAAAAGCAGACGCGGCGTTTCGATTGCATAGCCCGCCACGACGACATGCCGAGCGCGTTGAAAATGCCAGGCGTCTTCGCGGTGATAGTGCACGCCCGCGGCCAGTCCGCCGGGGTTCAGTTCAATCCTGCCGACCATCGCAAGGTCGCGAATTTCAGCACCGGCGGCAATCGCACGTGGAATCCATGTAACGAGCGCGCTCTGCTTGGCGTTGGTCGAGCAGCCGGTCACGCAGAACCCCCTGTAGACACATGGGTGGGCGCGCCCGCGCGGCGCGGAGAGAGTGGCGAGCGGCGTTTCGGTCCATTGAATACCGAGCGCCTCGCAGCCTCTGGCCAGCGCGCGCGCAGCGGCATTCAGCGGGTGGGCACGATAGGGATAACGCGGACGCGGCGGCCCCCAGGGATAAGTAACCGGGCCGGATATCTTCAGGGCGTCTTCGACCTCGCCGTAGTAGTGCCACATCTCCCGCCAATCCAGCGGCCAGTCGGCGCCGTAGCCAAGCAGCGATCGGGACTTGAACCATTCGGGCCGAAACCGCAGCGACACCATGGCGAAGTGTACGGTCGAGCCGCCGACCGCCTTGCCGCTGTTGTTGCTGCCCATCTGTAGCGGATTGTCGCCATCTACGATGCGGTCGTCGGTCCAGTAAAGTTTCGTCTGCTCGGATTCGTCGGAGGCGAAATCCTCGAGCGGCCGAAAGTACGGGCCAGCATCGAGGGCGACGACCGAGAAGCCGTATTCGGCGAGCTTGCAGGCCAGCGTGCCTCCCCCCGCTCCCGTGCCGACGATGACGAAATCGACCTCGTCGTCGTTGTCGTACTCGCGCATCGGGACCCAGCCGCCGGGACGGAACACGTCAGGGGCGCGTCCCTTGGTGGCGCGTGGCACTTGCAGCGGATCATCCGACATGACGGTTCATCCGGCGCGCCGAGACATCATCCTCGACTTTTGCTTCCGCGGCCTCCCAGGGATCGCGGTCGTTGAAGTCCAGACGGACGTAGCCGCGCGGGCTCGCGGGACCACCCCAACCGATCTCGCTCCACGCCGCAGGATGGGAGTAGTAGGCAAGCACCAGGTCTCTCGCCATGCGCTTCTTGAAGAAGTCGCTCGGGCTCATCGTGCCCCATTCGGCGGCGCCGGCGCTTCCACCCTGAACTCGCGCCAATACCCTGTCCTGCTGATCCGGTGAGAGGGCGGCGAAACGCGCGCCATGCGCCGTCCCGGATTCCGCATCGATCGCTGCGAGTCCGATTCGCCAGGCCTCTCCTTCCCGCGGCATGCTGGCGAGCCGATAGCCGTCGGAGACTCCCTGATGCAGCTTGTGATCGACCAAGGCCGCTACCGGTATGACTTCAGGGTTATGTTGCTGCGGAACGATGCGCGCGGCGATGGCGCACACCGTCTCGAATTCCGATGGCGTGAAGAATCGCGGTTCATCGCGAACGGCCAACCGCCGCTCGATCACGCGTCGCGTCTGCTCATTCCAGGAAGGAGTGAAGCGCTTCTTCATCACGTCATAGCCTGGATAGCGGTCGCCGGCCTGGCTCCGTTGGTCACGCATCGGGATGATCCCCCATCAATTCCAGAGCGGCGAGAGCCGCAAGGGCAAGACCCGCAAAACTAGGCGGCGCCGGCAGCGGCGGCCCGTTCAGGATATTCTGGCTCCAGTTGCGCCAGCCGCCCATGTTGCGCGACACGCCATAGGCGTGAAAGCCGACGCCGGCGAAGCCCGTCGCCGCGAGCACTCTCATGAATCGGTGGGTCGAGCGGTGACGACGGCCGGGACCCCGCGCGGCGGCGGAAAACAACATCGCGGCGCCGAGCGGCGGCAGCGTCACCGGCAACATCATGAACGGGTTGTGAAAGGCGCCGCGGAAGTGCAGTAACCCAGCCTCGCCTGTCGTTCCGAGCAAACCGGCGCCGGCAACAGCCGCAATCGTCCGGCCCGCAGGCAGCGCGAAAATCTCCGGCCGCGTGCCCGGCGTGCTCTCGCGCACGCGTTCGGAGCAGAAGCCGAGCAGTCCCGCCAGAAGAATGGCCATCGGCGCACCGAGCGGCGCCCCGTAGAACACGTTCTGCCAGCTGAAGCCACCGTCCTTTTTGCCGACATTGTAGACGTGAAAGGCCGTACCGACCACGCCCGTCGCGGCGGCCAGTACATAGGTGATATCGCGCAGCAGATGTGAGAACGGCCGCTTGTCGGATGTCCCATGAATGCTGGTGGCGAGCGTCATCGAGGCTACGACGAGCGGCGTGAACATCGCCTTGTTCTTGAATGAGCCGCGATAGTGCTCGATTCCGCTGTCGGCGAGAACCGAAGCTGCAAGTGTACCGGCGGCGCGGTTAAGCCGTCGTGCTGCGAGGACTGTCGCTCCTTTCCGAATCGAAGCCTGCGATCGGAGACGCGTTTCACGATAAGGTCGCGTCAGCGGAGCCATCGTCGAATGCCGTAGAGCGGCGCTCGCGACTCCGGCAGCCAGAACGCCCGCGCCCAAGAGCAGATTGCGTCCGTTTCCCGCCATCATGCGCTTCCCTGCACCGCATATTGGGCAGCGTCCTGATGCTTGAACGACAGACCGTTACCTGGGCTGGACGCATCCGGACGAATCATTCCCTTGCGCGGAGCGGGCGCGCCTTCAAAAAGCATGCTCTCGATTCGGACGTGATCATAAAACCACTCCAGGTGCCGCAGGTGCGGCGAGGCGCAAGCGACGTGCAGATGCAGCGCGGGCGCACAATGGCCGGACAAGTCGATGTGAAAGGCCTCACAAAGCGCTGCTATCTGCAGAAATGCGGTGATCCCGCCGCAACGGGTCACATCGGCCTGCTGGACGTCGATGGCCCTCGACTGGAGCATGGTCCGGACATAGTCGAGTGTGTAGGCGTATTCCCCGGCCGCGATCTCCATCGTCGCTGGCGCCCGCGCACGAACAGTCCTCAGCCCCTCCAGATCATCCGACGACACGGGCTCCTCGAACCAGCCGACGTCCTGCTCGGCGAACCGGTCCGCGAGTGCCAGCGCCTGCTTGGCGCCATACGCCCCGTTGGCATCGACGAAAAGCCTGGCGCGATCGCCGATCGCGCGCTTCGCGATCTTCACACGGTGGGGATCGCGCTCGGGTTCGGAGCCGATCTTCATCTTGACGAACGCGCAGCCTTGCTCGGCCACCCAACCACCCAATTGCTCTTCCAATTGCCGGTCGGTGTAGGTCGTAAAACCGCCGCTACCGTAAATCGCGACCGCATCGCGATAACTGCCCAATAACCGAAAGAGCGGCAATCCGAACAAACGAGCCTTTAGGTCGTACAAGGCAGTGTCCACCGCCGAGATCGCCGTCGCGGCCATTCCCTCCCGACCCAGATTGCGTACCGCCTGTTGCATTCGGAGCCAGGCGGCCTGAGGGTCCATGACGTCGGCGCCTTCGATGGCGGGACCAAGCTTTCCGACGATCAGGTGGACGATGGCGGCGCTGGAATAGGTGTAGCCGATCCCGGTCTGGGTGCCGCCCGAGATCTCCACCAGGACCAGCGTTGTCGAGTCCCAACTGATCGTTCCATCTGCCTCGGGTCCGTCAGTCGGAATCCTGAACGCCCGCGCACGCACGCTATGAATCGATACCTCGGGCTTCATGATCAGTCTTTTCCAGGAAGCACGCTGGTCAATAGCTCCTTCGCGCTGTTCTTGAGCACGCTGCCGAGTTCCGGCTCCGATGGAATCATGCTGACGAAGTTCTTTGCGTCTTTGAGTGTGATATGCGGCGGCAACGGCGGCACATTTGGATCGGTATAGGCCTCGAGGATAACTGGACGGTCCGCCGACAGCGCCTCGTCCCAAGCTGCGCCGACCCTGTCGGGATTGTCGACGAAGATGCCCTTCAGCCCGAGCAGCTCGGCGTATTTGTGATAGGTGAAATCGGGAATGCTCTGCGTCGACTCGGTTTTACCGGCGCCCAGCATGATCCGCTCTTCCCAGGTGACCTGATTGAGATCGCGGTTGTTCAGCACAAGCACGATCAATCTCGGATTCGACCACTGCTTCCAATATTTGGAGATGGTAATCATCACGTTCAGCCCGTTCATCTGCATCGCGCCGTCGCCCATGCAGGCGATGACGGTGCGGTCGGGATAAGCCATCTTGCCGGCAACGGCATAAGGCGTGCCCGCTCCCAGCGAGGCAAGCCCGCCCGACAACGAGGCCTTCATCCCGCGCCGCATCTTCAGATCCCGCGCATACCAATTCGCCACGGATCCGGAATCGGCGGTGATGATGGCGTTATCCGGCAGCCGTGGCGACAGTTCCCAGAAAACTCGCTGGGGGTTGAGAGGCTCGGCCGAATTCATCGCGCGCGCTTTGAGCGTCGCCCACCACTCTTTCATGCCTTTTTCGATTTCACCTCGCCACGACGGCTCCTTCTTCTGCTTCAACAGCGGTAACAGTGCTGCCAGAGCGGTCGCACTGTCGCCGACGATATTGACTTCCATGGGATAGCGAAGGCTCAAGCGGCTGCCATCGATGTCGATCTGTACCCCACGGGCGTCTCCCGGCTTCGGCAGGAATTCGCTATATGGAAACGCGGATCCGACCATCAGGAACGTGTCGCAGCTCTTCATAAGATCCCAGCTCGGCTTGGTGCCCAGCAACCCGATCGAGCCGGTGACGAACGGCAGATCGTCGGGAACTGCCGCCTTTCCAAGCAGCGCCTTCGCGACGCCGGCCTGCAGTCGCTCCGCGACGGAGATGACTTCGTCCGTGGCTTCGAGCGCACCGGCGCCCACCAGCATGGCGACTTTCTTGCCGCTGTTCAGAACGTCGGCGGCAGCGCGCAGCAGGCTGTCCTCAGGACGTTTCGCGTGGCCGGCATAACCAACGCCAGTGTGCGTGGCACCATGCGCGAGCGGCGGATCCTTATAGTCGAGCTCCTGCAAATCGTTCGGCAGGATGATGCAGCTAACCCCCCGTTTAGTGTGAGCAATGCGCACTGCGCGATCGACCAGATGCCGCACCTGCTCTGGAACGCTGGCCAGCGCCACATACTCGGTGACGTCCTGGAACAGCGCCTGAAGATCGACTTCCTGTTGATAGCTGGCACCGATAGCCGACCTCGCCTGCTGTCCGACCAGGGCAACGACCGGGACGTGGTCCATCTTGGCATCATAGAGCCCGTTCAGCAGATGGATGGCGCCCGGGCCCGACGTTGCGTAACACAGACCAACCTGCCCGGTGAATTTAGCGTGCGCCGAGGCCATGAAGGCAGCCATTTCCTCATGGCGGACCTGGACGTAGTCCATCTTGTCCTTGGCTTTTTCAAGCGCAACATCCAAACCGCCTACACCATCGCCCGGATATCCGTAAACCCTGCTCAATCCCCATTCTGAAAGCCGATGCCAGACATATTCGCTTACGTTCATGTTGTTCTTCTCTCTGAAGGGAAACGGACCTGTTGCAGTGGTTGTGACGCAGCCGGCTCGGATGAGATCGACCGCAGTATCGCCAGCTACTTCTTCTTTGTGCTGGACGAGGCGCCGGATCCCGTGGTCGAGTTCGAGATTGTTTCAGTTGTGTTCGTATTCGAGTTCGCGCCTGTCGAGTTCACGGCTTCGAACACGGACATTCCTTGCGGTCCGATCGTGATGAGCACCGGATTGCCATCCTTCGGCTGAGAGCTGCATTGTGCGAGCTTTCCCCGAAACAATGATGGGAGAGGCGTCCCTGTTCCAATCAGTCTTAGGGCAAATCGCACAAACCCCGGCTTCGAGTGATGGTCTGCCGAGCAGATGAACAGTCCGCTCCAAACGGCTTTCGTAACAAGGTCTTGGCGAGTCGTTAGGCGCCTAGGGCGGATCAGGTCGGAATCATTTGTACGGGTAGCGCTCCGACTATTTGTGCGCAGGCCAGGGACGGCCCAGAGGGTGGTTGCCGGCTTTGGAGCCAATGAGGCCCTGGACTGGCCAACTTCGAGTGATCGGCCAAAAGGCGTGCAGATGGCACAGGAACGCGGGCCTGGAACATACGTTAGCGGCGTGGTGGGTGGCGGCGGTTGGCGAGAGTTGGCGAATGTCCCAGACGAACAGCACGGTCGACAGCGAAGACAAGCATACGGTCGAATACGATGGCCCGTCCGGGGGCTGGGGTTCTCTCAAGGGCATTGCCAGAATCTTCGGCAAGGAATGGGACTCCCCGACCGCGCTCGATACGCTGAGGCGGCAGAACAAGCCGAAGGGCTTCATGTGCGTCTCCTGCTCCTGGGCAAAGCCGGCCGACTACCACACATTCGAATTCTGCGAGAACGGCGCCAAGGCGACGCTGTGGGAACTCACGACGCGCCGGTGCACTCCGGAATTCTTCGCCAAGCATACGGTCACGGAATTGCGCTCCTGGCCCGACTATGATCTCGAACAGCAAGGGCGGCTGACCCATCCGATGCGTTACGATCGCGACAGCGACCGCTACGTGGTCTGTGACTGGGACGAAGCCTTGGACGCCATCGGATCGCAACTCAGGACGTTGGACCCGAAGTCGGTGATCTTCTATTCCTCCGGGCGAGCCAGCCTCGAGACCTCGTACCTTTACGCCCTGTTCGCGCGCGTTTACGGCAATAACAATCTGCCTGACAGCTCCAACATGTGCCACGAGACCACCTCGGTCGCGCTGAAGAAGGTCATTGGCGCTGGCGTCGGTACCGTCGTGTTTGATGATCTCAGCAACTGCGACGCGATGTTTTTCTTCGGCCAGAACACCGGCTCCAACAGCCCGCGGTTTCTGCACCCCCTCCAGGATGCAGCGCGGCGCGGCGTTCAGATCATCACCTTCAACCCGGTGCGGGAAAAAGGCCTGGAGACATTCGTCAATCCGCAGAACCCCACCGAAATGCTGACCGGTAAAGAGACCAGGATCAGCAGCCAGTATCATCAAGTGAAGGTCGGGGGAGACATCGCCGTGATGCTCGGCATCTGCAAGCATGTCTTGGCGGCCGACGACAAAGCAAAGGAGAATGGAAAGCGGGTGCTCGATGTCCCCTTCATCGAGCAACACACCTCTGGTTTTGAGCAGTTCGAGGCCAAGGTTCGCGCCACCACGTGGCAAGAGATCGAGGCGGCTTCCGGCCTGGGCCGCGAGGTGATCGAGGGCGCCGCGCAAGTTTATGTCGAGGCGGATCGCGTGATCGGTATCTATGGCATGGGCCTCACTCAACATGTCCACGGCTTCGATAACGTCACGATGTTCGCCAACATGTTGCTGCTGAAAGGCAATATCGGCCGCGACGGCACCGGCATCTCACCCGTGCGCGGGCATTCAAACGTGCAAGGTCAACGCACGGTCGGCATCTCGG
The DNA here is from genome assembly GCF_040548035.1 of Bradyrhizobium sp. LB8.2. Taxonomy (NCBI): domain Bacteria; kingdom Pseudomonadati; phylum Pseudomonadota; class Alphaproteobacteria; order Hyphomicrobiales; family Nitrobacteraceae; genus Bradyrhizobium; species Bradyrhizobium sp. LB8.2. The sequence goes on from NZ_JBEPQV010000006.1 coordinate 168,012, forward strand.
AAAAGCCAGAACTCGTGCCGCTCGACAAGCTGGCGAAACAATTCGACTTCGATCCGCCGCGCGACAAAGGCATGAACACGCTGGATGCCTGCAAGGGCGTTCTGTCCGGGAGCGTGAAGGCGTTCTTCGGCCTTGGCGGCAATTTCGTCCGCGCCATCCCCGAGCGCGACGCGATGGAGAAGGCCTGGACCAATATGGAGCTCACAGTCCAGATCGCGACCAAGCTCAATCATAGTCACCTGGTGAACGGCAAGGTGGCCTATCTGCTGCCCTGCCGGGGCCGCACCGAGCAGGATGTGCAGGCAAGCGGGCCGCAGGCGGTGACCATGGAAGATACATTCAGCTGTATCCAGGGATCGATCGGCCTCCGCAAGCCGGCAAGCGAGCACCTGAAGTCGGAGGTCGAGATCGTCGCGGGACTCGCCAAAGCGACACTGCCGGGTAACCCGAAACTGAAATGGGATGAATGGGTCGGGAATTACGGCCTCATCCGCGACCTGATAGCGGAGACCTACCCGGACGAATTTCACGACTTCAACGCCCGAATGTTCACGCCGGGCGGGTTCTACCGTGGCAATTCCGCGCGTGAGCGGATCTGGAAGACCAAGAGCGGCAAAGCTGAGTTCACCGTACCGGAGACGCTGAGCTCGACCGGATTTGACGATGCGCCTGGCCGATATCGGCTGCTCACGATGCGCAGCAACGATCAATTCAATACGACGATCTACGGTTTCAGCGACCGGCTGCGCGGCATCGAAGGCACCCGCGACGTGCTATTGATCAACCCGGACGAGATCGAGCGCGCCGGCCTCAAGGAGGGACAGATGGTCGCCCTGGTCAGCGATGCCGACGACGGTGTCCACCGCGAGGTCGGACCGCTGAAAGTTACGCCGTTCAAGCTGCCGGATGGCTGCCTCGGCGCCTACTATCCGGAGATGAATCCACTGGTGCCATTGTCGCACCACGATCAGCAATCGAAGACGCCAGCAGCCAAATCGGTCCCGGTGCGGATTCGAGCATAGTGGTTTGGCCGCGGAAGCAGGTGGAAGAGACTGATGCATGCAGATCTTCCGTCCGGGCGCGAACACCATTGCGATGCTGCTCCTGGCTGCGCTCGGCGCGTTGCCGATCGTAGGTCTCGGCTTCGCTTATCAGCTTGCCCGTTCTCCTTACACGACCAGCCAAAACGTCACGCGCAACCAGCCGGTACCCTTCAGCCATGAACACCATGTCGGCGGCCTTGGACTCGATTGCCGCTATTGCCACACCTCCGTTGAGAAGGCTCGTTTCGCGGGAATGCCGCCGACGGAAACCTGCATGACATGCCACTCGCAGATATGGACCAACGCCCGCATGCTGGCACCGGTCCGGACCAGCTTGACGGAAAACAAGCCGATCGCCTGGCAGCGCGTGCACCGGCTGCCTGACTACGTCTACTTCGATCATTCGATCCACATCGCCAAAGGCGTCGGCTGCGTCACCTGCCACGGGGCGGTTGATCAGATGCGACTGATGCGACAGGCCGCGCCACTGACGATGCAATGGTGCCTCGATTGCCACCGCAATCCTGCCAAGGCCGTTCAACCGCGCGATACCGTGTTCGACCCCAAGTGGACGCCGCCGCCAAATCAGGAGCAGGCCGGGCGCAAGCTCGTCGCGGCCTATCACATCCGCACCGATCACCTCACGGACTGCTCGATATGCCACAGGTGAAGGAGCTGCCCGTGAAAGGCTCGCAATCGTTGCGGCGCGGCAGCACTGCGCTGAACCGCCGCCGGGCGCTCAGCCTGCTAGCGACGGGCATTGCCGGCAGCCTGGCCGCCTGCAGCAAGCCCGACGAACAGATCATTCCCTACGTCAAGATGCCCGAACGTGTGGTCCCCGGCGAAGCGCTCAAATTCGCGACCACGCTCACTGTCGGGATTCGGCCGCGGCGTGATCGTCACCTCCGTAGACGGGCGACCGATCAAAGTGGAAGGCAATCCGCGGCATCCCGCCAGCCTCGGCGCAACGGATGTGTTTGCCGAAGCGGCCGTGCTGTCGCTGTACGATCCCGACCGTTCACGCACCGTCCTGCATGATGGCGCGATCGCCTCCTACGAACAGTTGCGGCAGGCGCAACTGACGCAAGTGCAGCAGATGAGAGCAAGCGGCGGCGATGGCTTTCGGCTGCTGACGGGACGAATCATGTCACCGACGCTGCTGAGGCAGATCGACGATTTACTGCAGGCCTTTCCGAAGGCAGCGTGGCACGCCTACGATCCCATCTCCGGATCCGATGGTATCGAGACCCGCATGTGGTTGCAGCGCGAAAAGGGCTCGGAGCTCAAGTCCAGACAGCGGAAGATGATCGGATCCACCGGCTGCGGTCTTTGTGGCATCGAGAGCTTGAGCGAGGCACTCAAGCCTTGCCCTGGAGTGGTCAGGCAGTTCTCCCTTACGCCGAGGCAAATCGAGGCCGCGATTCGGGATTTGTGCGAAGCGCAACCTCTGAACCGACAGACCCGGGCCACGCATGCCGCCGGGTTCTTCTCGCGTGAGGGCCAGCTGTTGATGGCCCGCGAAGATGTCGGACGGCACAACGCTCTCGACAAGCTGGTCGGAGGACTCGCTCGTCAGAATGTGGCCGGGCACCTGGGTGCAGTCGTTCTGACCAGTCGCGTTTCGCTCGAGATGAAGACGGCGGCGGCGCATTCTCCCTTTGTGATCGCGATCTCGGCTCCCACGGCGTTGGCCGTGAAAACTGCGGACGAATGCGGCATTACACTTGTCGGCGTGGCCCGTGGAAGCGAATTTGAGATATTCACGCATCCCGATGGAGTGGCGTCCTACGACATTTGATCCGCGTTGAACCAACGTGAAGAAGGAGAACGTTCTTGCCTACATCTTCTCCTTGATGCCAGCTTTGAGCAACCACCAATTGGCCGGATATGAGGTCACAAACCCGCACAGCATCGCAATCTGCATCATGAACCAGAACTCAAAGCTATCGACATTGAGGCTGATCCCAAGCAACCGGCCAAAAAGCTAAAACTTCGCGAACGCCATAAACCCGTACATGCCGATCTGCCAGGCAGTAATGGAAATTGTATCAGCCTTTACGGCTGCCCATAGGCCTTGCCATATGGAAAGACCGCGCATCGGTGCAATCGTGAAATACTGAAATAGTATGCCGAACCCATAGGCGAACAGGAAGTCGAGCACCCAGACCGCGAACATTTTCTCCTGAAATATGCTGCGCCAGCCGAAAGCCAGGGCGATCGTGGGAATCGCGAAGGCGAGCCATTCGGCGCAGAGGTCACCCAACGCGCAGCCACCTCCGCAATGCAGCGTGCCGTTCGCCACCATCACCGGAAATGGCGTGAGCCGCTGGTTGGGCGGCTCTTGTCCACGTTGTTTTGCTTTGCATGTGCTGCGGATTGCGACCTTCATCCAATGCGACAACAACCGCGCAGACCAAGCCGAGCGCAACGCAGGAGACTGATAGATATTGGAGCCAGCCAGGAAGCAAGAAACCGTCCACGCGATGCACACCTTGAACATGACAAGCTGTGTGAACCACGGTCGTTCCAATATCATCGCCCGACGAATTAGGAACAGCCAAACAGGGTGGGTGCCTTTCCGACCGCGAAAGCACACCTGGGGAGTTCGACGACAAGCGCAACTGCCAGCGGATTTAGTGCTATGAAACTCTCTCAGCTACTGCCTCTACAGCAGCGCGCAACAGGCGGCCGAACATATGTGTTTCGGCGTGGAGTCTCAGCCATAATCGGCGTGGGGCTCCCATCATTTGAATTCAATGAAATCAAGGGCCTTAAGGGGTCCCGACGACGCCGATGGGAGTCAGTTTTCGATCAGCATTCACACCGAACACGCTGGCACCCACGATGAGCAGGGACGCGACCCGCTCCCAAAGCACCTCGTTGCTGGTGACATCATTCGAATTTGGCATCTGTGTGCACCCGCATTTTTCGTGCGACGAAGACGTCATAGACCGAGTCGCGGGATCACCGAGCGAGGAAATTTGTCAGAAAATTAGCTCATGATTCACCGACTCGGGCGCCCTGCCCGATTGGTGATCGGTGTCAGTTTTTGGACCGGGAGCGGTTCGCTCCTCATCGGCATCCTATGTGGACGCTATCGAGCGACATCCCAGGTAGAGAGGATCAGACCGGATCCCTGGTCCGACGTCGGCATCTAGCTGAACCGCTTCAACTCACGGCCGAACGTGGATATCAATCTCAGGCTCATCGTATTGAAGGAAGCGGTGGCTCAACCTACGTTTGGCGTCCCAGCTCTGTTGCGGGGACATGCCACCGATACGAACATTGGCTTCAAGTCGCGATTTGAAACGTCCGGAGACTTTCATCGCGCCATCCCTCCTCCAACCCCACTCTCAGAAGCTACGGTTTGCGCGGTGACTGGGGGTAACATCGCGGAACTACCCACGACAGCCTTTGTTGCGCTACTCATTGTGTTGTTGTCGGTTCGATCGGATACAGAGGAGAACGGTGCGCTGGCGGAGAGAGTGTCAGTCAACCCCTATTGAAAGATAAGGTATTTTCGAGCTTCCCAAACCAAAACCCGCCGTTTGAGCTACCGGAAAAAGGGGATTTCGCCTTCGACAAAAGCCTGTCCGCCCAATGGTCCGTCATCGACAACAGTGCCATCAAGCGACTAGCGAAAGGCAAATTGCCGTCGCACCGCTCAGCCTGATCGCCGTCAGCCGCGGAATCCTGATAGTGGCTCATTCAGGTTCTGGCCCCGCCCCTCAATTTCCGTCGGCGGTCGACGTCATGAAAGAGCTATAGCGCGGTTTCGCAAGGCAACGTAGCGCGGAGTCAATTAGGCACGCGGCGGCCCAAGCCTTCGGACATCTTCGCGGTCTTGGACAAGCTACACTCTCGGTACGCCGCATGATGCAAACCGCCCTTCGCGGCCATCCGTCGGGGGTGCGCCCTCGATGCCGAATGTTGTGGCGAGTCCACTAACACCAACAGGGGTCACGACGAGCGCGCGGCTATCCCGGACATGCTCAACCCAATCGTTCTCGAGAGCGTGACGAAGAATGGCAGCACCGACCGCCCCAGCCAGATGGGGCCGGCGCTCGCTCCAGTCGAGACAGGGACGGCAGAAGACTCGGCGCTTGGAGGAGACGCGAAGATCGATGCCGTACTCATCGAAGAATGACCGACCGGCATCGGTTAGTTGCCCGCCATCCTCGTCGAGCAGAATAAACGACTGTTGGACTAGCCGGGCAGCGATCGCGACGGCGATGCGGCCGGCCATGTGATCATAGCATGTACGCGCGTGTCGGAGCGTCTCTCCGCCGCGCCAGAGATTGCGCTGCCGGGCGGGGCCTTCCTGCGCCAAGACCATGAGACCTTCCAGCATGCGCGCGACGAGCGGAGAGGCGAGGCGGAAATATCGTCGCCGGCCCTGCCTTTCGAGCGCGAGCAATCCGGCGTCGCTGAGTTTCGCAAGATGGCCGCTCGCTGTCTGCGGTGCCACGCCGGACACATAGGCGAGTTCCGAGGCGGTCAATGTTCGGCCATCCATCAGCGCGCTGAGCATGTTGGCGCGCGCCGGATCGCCGACGAGTGCCGCGACCTGGGCGATTTTGGGTCCCGTGTCCATGTCTTGTCCTACGCCGACGAGGACGCAGCGCCAAGCACAAATACTACGGCCAGGACGGTAGCAGTTCCGCGAGACTGGTTCGATCGTGGGACATAGGTTGCGCATACACCGATGTGCCCTGCGAAAGGAAGTGCCGCCATGAAGCGAAAGATCATCCTGCGGCTTCGAATATTCGATCAAATTCTCACAGGAAACTGAATGTGATCCATGCAAACAACTTTGCTCAAAACAATGCAGCCGGAACAAGCCCGCCCCGACAACACATCATCCCGTTCGCATCTCGCGACGGCGTTGGCACTTGCCGCCATGAGCCTTGGCCTTGGCGTGGTGCAGCTCGACATCACCATCGTCAATACCGCGCTGAGCAGCATCGGCGCCTCGCTCGGCGGTAGTGTCGCCGAGCTGCAATGGGTGGTGACCGCTTATACCATCGCGTTCGCCGCCTTCATTTTGACCGCCGGCGCGCTCGGCGACCGCCTCGGCGCCAAACGGATTTTCATGGCGGGCTTTGCGACCTTCACGTTGGCGTCGCTCGCCTGCGCGCTGGCGCCGTCGGCGGTGTTCCTGATCGCCGCGCGCTCGGTGCAGGGCTTGGCGGCGGCGATCCTGGTGCCGAATTCGCTGACGCTGCTCAATCACGCCTATGCCGATCCGAAGGAGCGCCGCCGCGCGGTCGGCTTCTGGGCCGCAGGCGCGAGCGTCGCACTGACCGCGGGGCCGTTCGTCGGCGGCGTGCTAATCGCGCTGGTTGGCTGGCGCTCGATCTTTCTGGTCAACCTGCCGATCGGCGCCGCCGGCCTCTGGCTCGCCTGCCGTTATGCGGAGGAGACGCCGCGACTCGCGCAGCGCGAGATTGATCTGCCGGGCCAGATCGCGGCGATCACAGCGCTCGGCGTGCTGGCCGGCGCCCTGATCGAGGGCGGCAGGCTCGGCTGGGGCCATCCGCTCGTCATCGTGGGCTTCGCGGCGGCGGCCGTGGTCGGACTCCTGTTCGTGTGGCGCGAGGCGCGCGCGCCACAACCGATGCTGCCGCTCTCGCTGTTCGGCCATCGCATGTTCGCGCTCACGGCGCTGGTCGGGGTTCTCTTCAACATCGCCTTCTACGGCCTGATCTTCGTGCTGAGCCTCTATTTCCAGAATATCCGTGGCTCGTCGCCGTTCGCAACGGGCCTCGCCTTCGTGCCCATGATGGCCATGGTGCTGCCCGCCAACCTCGTGGCCGCGTCGGTCAGCGAGCGCCTCGGAGCACCGCAAACCATCGCGCTGGCTTCGGTAATCACCGCCGTGGGCTGCGTTGCGCTGCTGCCCATGGCCTCAGACACGAGCTACTGGGCGATCGGCGCGCAGTTCCTCGTCCTTGGCGGCGGGCTCGGCCTGCTCGTGCCGCCTTTGACCTCGACGCTGCTCGGCAGTGTCGATAAGTCGCGATCCGGCATCGCCGCGGGTGTGCTGAATGCGACGCGGCAGACCGGCAGCGTGCTTGGCGTTGCCCTGTTCGGCTCGCTGGTCGGAGGGGACAACGAGTTCATTACGGGCGCGCATGCCTCGCTCGTGATTTCGGCCGCCGTTCTGCTCGCAGGCGCGATCGCGATCACCTATGGCCGCGCGAGGGAACCGCGATGAAGGGCAACGCCGGGTCTTCAGGCCTTGCACCGGTCGTGGCACCGCGCGCGGGCTGGAGCCTGATCCTGGACTTGATCGTCGCGACGCTGCGCGAGTGGCGCCGCCGCCACGTGGGGCGCCGCGAGCTCGCCAGCCTTGACGAGCGGACGATCCGCGAGCTCTGCCTCGATCCCAGCGTCGTCAACCACGAGGTGCGCCAGCCGTTCTGGCGGCCCCTTCGCGATTGGCGAGATTGATCGCCGCGGCGGCGAACCGAAAGGCCGTCATAGTGGCAGCGGCGACCGGACAAGAACGGAGGATTTTCGCGTGCGGGACGGGCACACCTACTTCAATCTCGTCCTTCAGGCCGGCGCTCTGGTTGGCGCTCTCGGTTTGCTCGTCCCGCCATCGACATTGATGTTGCTTGGAGCCGTCGAAAAGTCACGATCTGGTATTTGCCGCACTCTGATCAGCGATGCGTAAAGGGTTCGGGGACCACGATCTGCGGGAAACCCGCATAAAGATGGCCGTGTTCGCCCGTGTGGTTGTCGAAACCCGGCTTAGTCAGGAAGCCGCGAGGTGGGATGAAGCTATAGATTGTGCGCTTAGGTCTCTCATGCCACCCAATATTAAAGGCGGCGAGATTGGGGAAGAATTGGAGATCGCTGTAGGGCAGGTGGTCATGGATCCACCAGGCCATGGCCTCCCATGTCGCACCGGACCCGAGACGGTCGACCAGCCAGGGCACTACGACGCTTGTGACCGCGCCCATGCCGCCGTCCGCGCTGCGCCGATCCCACGTATGACGAGCCCTGTTCTTCTCATTCGAGGCGCAGCTGAGCCGGTGGATGCAGCCAAAGGCGTTGACTTGAGGCGACCGGTAGGCCGAGCGGATCGCTATGCGCCCGAATGTCGCCTGCAACGGTTCCAGGAGATTTTCGCAAAGACCGCGGCCGGCGGCGATTGCGAGATCGAGATCCTCGGGGAGGTTCGCCATGCCTTCGATTGCAGCGATCTCGCTGTAGAGAAAGTCGCGCATGAAGAAGGTCCGCGATAAGCGGACGCGACTGAAGGCCTCGGCGGCCCTGACCGTCATGGGCGCATTCATCGGATCATCGTCTCAGTTCTTTGACCGGTCACAGGGCCGGCGGCGGGCAGCTTCAGTTTGCCCCGCAAGGACTGCGCGCTCGCCGACGTACGGGCAGTGCGCACCCTCTCTTCCACGCGCGAGGGTCGTAGTCGAGGCGGCGGTGCTTGAGCACCTGCAATTGCCATGGTGCTCTCCAGCATTTGGCTGACCAACGGTGACGCGATCCGCGCAACAGTGCCGCCGGCCGCGCTCCGTCAAGATCAGAGGGTTGGGCTTCGAAAGCTTGGCCAAATGCCCGCTGGTCGTCCGGGGTGTTACTTCGGCTAGATACGACAATTCCTTTGCGGAAAGCGCGCGGCCATCCATCAGCGCAGCTAGTTCGGCCCGGGTCGCCGACAAGCGCCGCGATTTCGGCAACGTTCAAATTGAGTGACGGCATTTCGCAATCATAGCCAGTTCAGATCGAAAGGCCCCGCGCGTCATTACGGTCGTGACCGTAGTGTTTGCGGTGTTCTTCTTGGATCACCGGAACCAATGTTTCGTTGTCAACGGGAGCAAAGCGCAATGTCTGACAACAGCCCGATAAAACGCCCGCTGCACCACAGCGGGTTATTCACCCGCAGATCCGCCTTCACGATATTGGGGGGATCCGTTGCCTTGTCCGAGGCGGCTTTTGCGTTGCCGGCCGAGGCGCAATCTCAATTCCGAACACCCGAGGGAACGGACATTATGAGCCAGGGCAGTGTGAACCAAAGTGCAATAAACGAAATCGGGCGGGGCGGCGGTATCCTCGTCGTCGCTCAATGGGAAGCGAGGGAAGGAAAGGCGGACGCGGTTGTCGCCACGTTGCGCCGCTTTTTGCCGCAGGCACAAAGCGAACCCGGCATGAAGCTGTTTCTGATCGGTCAGGGCAAGGACGATCCCGCGCAGTTTCTGTTCTACGAGCTCTTTGAAAACGACGATGCCTTCCTGGCTCACCAGGCGAGCGAGTATTTCAAGAGCCTCATCGTGGGCGAAGCACTTCCGCTTCTTTCCAAGCGAGAACGCAAACAATATTCGCTTCTGTAGCCAGATGACGTTGGAGAATTCGAAGCCTAAGCAGCTTAGATGACGCGAGGTAAGACCCGGTCGACGCCAAATCGTAGCCCCGGCAAGGACCGGATAGAGTGGCGTGCATAAAAGTAAAAATGGCGGAGAGAGTGTCAGTCAATCCTCATTGAAAGATAAAGTGTTTCCGACGTTCCTGGACCAAAGCCCATCATTTGAGCTACGGCCAGAATGGGATTTCGCCGCCGGCAAAGGCCTGTTCAGCCGCCGGAAGAGCCATAGCGCCTCGCAAGGTAACGTAACGTGGAGCAAGGCTTCCAGGATTTGAACCCCATAGCGGTTGCTAGACTACGAGGAGTAGCATGTTGAGTGGCGTAGCTCTATCGCGCGCGCATACGGGCTGGGGGAAGGCCCGGCGCGTGTCCGGGCGATCCGACAGCGCATCCGCGTAATGGCTGTTGCGCGTTCGACATTTGGTCGAGGGCGATGACGATCAGCGCAAGCTGCCGCTTCATCTGCGCGAACTTGAACGCCTGCTTGGGATCCCTTGGGATCCCATCGCGCAATGCGCTCAGGCCGGTGGCGCCGCCGCTCGACGCGGAAGCTCGACCTGGAAGCCCTTGACCAGCCAATCAAATAGCAGCCCATACACTACCGCGAGTGGAATCCCGACAAAGGCAGTCGCCGCCATCAGCTCCTGCCAGTAATAGATATCGCCGCGAATCAATTCAGTGGGCACGCCGGCGCTCACGGTGCGGCTTGCGGTCGCGCTCACGAACACCGCCGCGTAGATGTAGTCGCTCAACGACAGCGCAAACGCGAAGACGACGCAGGTCGTAATACCTGGCACCGCAAGCGGTAGCGCCACACGGAAGAAAACGCCGACGCGGCTCCAACCGTCGGTCAGCGCCGCCTCCTCGACATCCCGCGGGATCGAACGAAAGAAGCTGAGCAAGAGCCAGGTGCAGAACGGAACGGTGATCGTCGGATAGACCAGAACCAACGACCATATCGAGTTGGCGAGACCGAGCTCGGTCACGATCTCATACAGGGGAATGAAGAGAAGCGTGGGCGGAATGAGATAGACGAGGAAGATCGCGATGCTCGAGTGTTCGCCCCAATGGCCCATGAGCCGCGCGAGGCTGTAGGCCGCGGGCACCGCGAGCAGCAGGGTGATGGCAACGACGATGATGCCGATCAGGAAGGAATTCCAGAGAAAGATCGGAAAATTCGTCTGCGCAAACAGGAATTCGATGTGGCTCAGCGTCGGAGGAAGATTGAACAGAAACGGATTGTTGGTCGGATTGTAGAGGTCCGCGTTGCTCTTGAAGGCGGTGATCAGCATCCACGCGGCCGGGAAGATTGCGAACACGCAGAACAGCAGCAGCCCCGCGTAGAAGCCGATCGAACGGAACAATCCCGTCATGCGCATAGCCGCTACTCCTCCCGCCGATAGGCCATGCGCAGCACGAGGACCGCCGCGGCGAGCAGTACAGGAAACAGGAACAGCGCGACCGCCGCGCCTTCGCTCAGCGCCCCACCCTGGATGCCTTTCAGATAGGCCCAATACGGCAGAATCTGGGTCGTGTAGCCAGGCCCGCCCCTGGTGGTCAGCGCGACGACCGTCATGTCGCCGAAGATGACGAGAACGGTGAACAGGATGGCGACAATGAGCAGGACCGCCAGCGCCGGCAATGTGATCTGGAACAGGACGCGGAAATAACCGGCGCCGTCGAGCGCAGCCTGCTCGTATAGTTCGTTCGGAATGGCGGTACGGCCAGCCAGGACGATGATGGTGGACAGCGGGAGTGTGCGCCACACGTTGATCACCACGATGGCACCGAGTCCAAGCCATTCGCGGCCGAGATAAAACAGGTTGTTGGCCGGCCCCAGCACGGTACCCGGTCCGAGCAGGCCCACCGCCCGAAGAATCCAGTCGATCGGGCTGAACTCCGAATCGAGCAGCCAGAGCCAACCGACGGCGGCGAGCGCAACCGGCATGGCCCAGGGCAGGATCAGGAGTATTTCAGCAAGCTTCTTGCCCGGGAAGTCGCGCGCCAGCAACTCCACCTGAAGGATCGTCAGGATGGTGAGCAGCACGAGCGTCGCCGCGGTGACGATGACACTGTTGCGTAACGCAAGCTGGAACGCGGCGTCGTGAACCGCGCTCACGAAATTGCCGAGGCCCACGAAGTGATGAATGCCGGGATTGCCGACCGTCGCGTCGCTGAGGCTCAGCGCAACGGCAAGAAAGAACGGTAGCGCGACCAGGCCGATCACGTAGATGATGGCCGGCGCCAGCATGATAGTGCCGACAGCACCATCGCGATCCGCAAGTCCGATCCGCACCGGGGCCTGCGGCAGCTCCTTCTGGCCGCCGGCTCGTCCACCCGATTTCACCTCGTCCCTCAAGCCTGCATCTCCCTGCAATATCTCAGATCGGCGAAGGTGCCGCACGCATGCCAGTCGCCTTGCTGAAAAAACGCAAGTTGTGGCGCGCCACCACGAACTCCTGGACTACGCCAGCTTTCACCTTGCCGACAGTCTCCGGTCGCAACTTGCACAGCACGTTGACGTTGCCGAATTGGCCATCCGCGCTGCCGTAGGCGAGCCATTCGGCGCCGAGAAATTCGATCCGCTTGATGCGCACCGAAAACGCGGCGACATCCGCGGATTCGGGAGCTGTGGCGCGCGGCAGAGCGTGCTCCGGGCGAAAACCCACGATCGTGCCGCCATGCTCCAACAGATTCATCGGCGGCGTGCCAATGAACCCGGCGACAAATGTGCTCGCGGGCTCGTTGTAAAGCTGCTGTGGCGAGCCCAACTGGCGCAGCGTGCCCGACTGCATCACCGCGACACGGTCGCCGAGACCAACTGCCTCGACCTGATCATGCGTCACATAGACGGTTGTGATGCCGGTGCGATCATGCAGTTGGCGGAGCTCGGCGCGCGCCACCGCCCGCACCTGGGCATCGAGGGAGCTCAGCGGCTCGTCGAAGATGAAGAGGGACGGTTTGCGCACGATCGCCCGCGCCAGCGCTACCTTCTGCTTCTCGCCGCCGGAGAGCCGCGCCGGCCGGCGCTGAAGCAGAGGCTCGATGCGGAGTATTCCCGCGGCCCAGCGGATCAGCCGCTCCTGCTCTGCTTTCGCAATGCCCCGCGCCTTGAGCGGAAAGGCGATGTTGTCGGCAACCGACATGTGCGGGTAGAGGGCGTAGCTCTGGAACACCATCGCGATATTTCGCGCCCGTGGAGGCAGCGGGGTGATCGGCCTGCCGTTGAGAAGGACGTCGCCGGCGGTCGGCTTTTCAAGGCCGGCGATCAATCGCATCAAGGTCGTCTTGCCGCAGCCGGAAGGACCGACGATGGTGAGGAATTCACCTTCCATCGTCGTCAGGTCGATTCCCTTGAGAGCCTTGAAATCACCGAAGTGCTTCGCCAACCCTCTGACTTCCAGTATGGCCACGACTGCGGTCCTCGGCTAGCTAATCCTTGCTGGCCTCGCGGCCGCAGCCGACGAAGCCAAGGTGCTTCCATTTATCGGTTATCTTCTGCACCTGAGCCGCGGTGTCCTTGACGGCCTGCTCGGGCGTTTTTTCACCGCGCGCCGCTTGCGTCATCATCGTGGAGAGCAGGAACGTGTTGTAGACCTCGCTGGTGGCCGGGCTGGCGTAGCCGGGATAACCCAGCCATGCGGTCCAGGCCAAGGCTCCCTTGAGCACCGAGAGCTTGTCCGGCGGGTTCGAACCCCACGGATCGTGATCGATCCAGCCGTCCTTCTGCGCAAGCTGCGGGACCGTCTTCGGATAGGCCGGGAAGTCATAGAGCTTGCTGTAGTACGTGTCCGAACTGTAATTGGCGGTGAGATCGAGCATGAACTTCTTCGCCGCCTCGATCTGGTTCTTGTCGGTCACGTATTTGGGCAGCACGTAGATGAACCACACATGCGCGGTCTGGTGCACGTCACCGGCCGGGCCCTTCAGCCCCGGCCTGAAGCCGGTGTCGGTCGCGGTCTGCGGGTTGGATTCCTGAGCTGTCCGATAGAAGGAGATCGAGTTCTGGACGTAGGACGCGCGGCCCGAGACGAACGCCTGATTATTCGATGCCGCATTCCAGGAGAACACCTCCGGCGTTTCGACGGTATGATACAGCTTGGCCTGATACTTCACCGCGTCGATCACTTTCGGCGAGTCCAGCGTTACGTTGCCGCAGGCGTCCTGCACCTGGCCGCCGAACGACCAGATCAGCGAGCGCGCATAGAATTCCGAATCGATCTCGGGCGACATTCCGACGCCGACCGGAATGCCGGTCTTCTTGTAGATCTTCTCGCCACCCTTGATGAGATCGTCATAGCTGGCCGGTCCCTGCGGATAGCCGGCGTCCTTCCACAATGACGTGCGATAGTCGCCGGGATCGGGGACCCAGCCGACGCAATAGGCATACCATTCCTGCTTGACGGGCAGATAGGCCTGATGGGTGCACGGCGCCACGCCCTCGCCGTAGGTGGCTTTGGCCGCGTCATTGACGTCGTCCAAGGGCTGCAAACCCTGGATGAACGCGGCGGGCGTCGCATTCATCTGCATGAGCGTCGGGCCGCTCTTGGCGGCAATGGCGGCGGCGAGTGTCGAATTGAGGTCGGCGTAGCTGATGTGCTGGACCGAGACCTTGACGTTATGTGCCGCTCCCCACTGCTGGACGTAGGCGTCGAACCACTTGTCGTACCTCGGAACGAAATGACTCCATTGCGTGATCGACAGCGTCGTGCCGTCCGGGAATTTCTCCGGGAAGGTCAGCGAGCCGTATCTCGTCGAAAAATGGATCGGTGACGGTTTGACGCCGGAAATGGGCTCATCTGACGTTTCTGCGGCGCGCACAATTGCGCTTGCGCCGAGTAGACAAAGCGCAGCGGCAGCAAGCGGCAGCGCTTTGCGCATTAGAACGTTACACCATGTGGGCATGGCTTCTCTCCCTTTGACGAAATGCTGGTGGATTGGGATCGAACCCCGGCCCTCGCTCGTACATGCTTTGTTCGATCGGCTTTCGGCTCCTTTTATCGTCCGCAAGACAAAGCGAATAACGCAACGCGTGCCCAAGGGTTGCTCGGCGCAGCGCTAGACTAAAGTTGCTAAAACATTCGACGCGGGCGCAGGTGACTCGATCTGAGCGAGGCAGCGCGCGCCTTCTGCGCTTGCGCCGCAACCAACGTGGCATCCGCGATCCAGATCGTCGCGGCATCCAACGTCATCATCGCTACACCCGACATACTGAAGGCTTCCACGCCACCGTGCCGGCAGCGTGGCGGATCAGCATGGGGGACGGGCAGAACCTGTTCCGTGATTAGGGAGACCAAAATCGCGTGCTGCGCGAATTACTCCTTCACCGCCCCCGTCAGGCTGGAGACGTAATACTCGACGAAGAACGAGTAGATCAATGCCACCGGCACCGAGCCGAGCAAGGAGCCGGCCATCAGCGAGCCCCATTGATACACATCGCCCGTGACCAACTCGGTCAAGATTGCCACCGGCACCGTCTTGCGGTCAGTGCTCTGGATGAAGGCAAGCGCGTAGATGAATTCGTTCCATGACAGGGTGAAGGCGAAGATCCCGGCCGAGATCAGCCCTGGCACCGCGAGCGGCAGGGTGATCCGCTTCAGAATCTGCAGCCGCGAGGCCCCGTCGATCAGTGCGCATTCTTCCAGCTCATACGGGATCGATTTGAAGTAGCCGATCAGGAGCCATGTGCAGAACGGCACCAGGAAGGTCGGGTAGGTCAGCACCAGCGAGATTGGGTTGTTGAACAGCCCGAACTGGAAAATCATTGTCGCCAGCGGAATGAACAGGATCGTCGGCGGTACCAGATAGGCGAGATAGATCGCCAGCCCGACATGTTGCGCGCCTTTGAATCGCAGCCGCTCGATCGCGTAGGCCGCGAGCACGCTCGCCGCCACAGACAGGAAGGTGGATGCGACGGCGACCGACATGGTGACCAGCAGCCAGCGCGGATAGTTGGTGTGGAACAGCAGCTTGTCGATGTTGGCGAGCGTCGGCGAGTGCACCCAGAACGGGCTGAACTTCGCATAGTCATACATCTCGTAGTCGGGTTTGAGCGCGGTGATCGTCATCCAGTAGAACGGAAACAGCAGCAGGATCACGAACAAGGCGAGCGGGATATAGAGCGTCACCACCCTCTTGGCCTGCGAATCCCACGACGGCCTTTCGGGCTCGTCCTGTACCGCGCGGGCGAGCGGCCCGGGCTCTGTGGCGTCGGTGATCGTATCAGTCATTGCCGGCCCCCTGCTGCCATTTGCGTCGGCCGACGCCGTAGAAGCATAGCAATGTCGCCACGATCAGGAACGGGATCATCGCAACCGCGATCGCCGCCCCTTCGCCCAATTGCGACCCCGGGATGGCGCGCTGGAACGCGAGCGTCGCCATCAGATGTGTGGTGTTGAACGGCCCGCCGCGGGTGATCGCATAGACCAGCTGGAAGTCGGAGAAGGTGAACAGCACCGAGAGCGTCAGCGCCACCGACAGGATCGGCATCAGGAGCGGCACGGTGATGCGGCGGAATCTCTGCCAGCCGTTGGCGCCATCCAGCAGGGCCGCCTCGTAGAGTGTGGGCGAGATGGTTTGCAGCCCGGCCAGGAGCGTGATGGCGACGAACGGAATTCCGCGCCAGATATTGACCACCACCAGCGACCCGCGCGCATTCCACGGCGCGCCAAGAAAGTCGATATAGGTGCTGCGCAGGTGCAGCACGTTCACCAGCAGATAGGAGATGATCGAGAACTGCGGGTCGTAGATCCACCACCACGCGATCGCCGACAGTACCGTCGGCACGATCCACGGCAGCAGCACGATCGCGCGTATGAAGGCGCGGAATGGGATGTAGTTGTTGAGCAGCATCGCCAGCCACAGCCCGAGCAGGAACTTCCCGCTCGTCGCGACCACCGTGTACATGATCGTGTTAGTCACCGACATCCAGAAGATCGGGTCTTGCGACAGCGAGATGAAATTCTGCAAGCCGATGAAATGGCCCGGCTGGCCGATCGTCGCATCGGTCATCGACAGCCACAGCCCGAGCCCGAGCGGATAGGTGAGGAAGATCAGCAGCAGCCCGGCCGTCGGCAGCATGCACAGTGTGACCAGGAATGCCTTGTTGTCGAACATCCGGGTCAGCCAGCCGTCTGGGCGGCGGATAAACAGCCGCTCGGCCGTGTTCGCGGTCGCGTCCATCACTCCTCCCTTCGGGGTCGATCCCCGCAACACGGAGGGGCGGCGACGCCGCCCCCCGCTCTCGCAGCTTCACTCGAGGGCCGGGGCCGCCGCTCCGCTGAGGTTGAACGTCGGCCTCTGCACCCCGCCGCTACCCGTAGTACCGTTGGGCCTGACTCGCCGCCAGCTTGACCGCCGATTCTGGCGATGCGGCGCCGGACGCGACCGACGCGAACATGTCAACGACGGTATAGTTCGCCGCGACGGCGCTCGAAGCCGGGCTGATCGGTCCCTTGTAGCCATCGTAGAACTGCGTATCCATCGCGCCGCGGAAGGCCTGCAACCGCGGATTTTCAGTCCAGAACTTCATCTTGGAATAGGCATCGAGCGGCTCCGACCAGTAGCCGAGGCAGGCCGACAGCCACGGCCCGTACTGATCCTTCTCCATCATGAAGCGAACGAAATCCTTGGCCGCGTTCGGGTATTTGGTGTGCTTGAACACCATCGCGCTCAACACCAGCGCCGATTCGGGCGTCGTATGCGCCATCCCCTTCGGCGCCAGTTGGAAGAAGGTGTCCTCGGCAATCGCCTGCTGCGCCTCGTTGGGCGAGAACCGGTTGGCGAAGTAGATCGACACACCGTTGAAGGTGAGGCCGATCTCGCCGGCGGCATAGGCCTTGTTGTTACCCGAATCGTTCCACGACAGTGTGCCGGGAATGAAGGTCTTCTGCAGCCGGGTCGCGTATTTCAGAGCCGCGACCGTCTCCTTCGAGTCAATCGCCATCTTGCCCTCCTCGTCGACCAGATAGGCGCCGTGGGTCCACAGCAGCCAGTTGGCGAAGGCGTTGGCGTCACCGACTGCATGGCCAAGTGACGCGCCGGCCGGATGCCCGGCCTTCTGCAGCTTCTCGCACAATGTCAGAAAGCCTTCGAGATCATCGGGGATCTTGCTGTAGCCGGCTTCCTTCACCCACGACACGCGATAGGCGCACGGACCCGAACTGCCGCCCATCGGGATGCCGATCCAGTCCTTGGTGCCCCATTTGGTGCCGTACAACTTGGCCAGATTGTACCAGCCGCCATACTTGGTGCCGAGATACTCGGCCAGGTCCGACATGTCATGGACCTTGGAAGCATAGATCTGCGGGTCGGAGCCAAAGCCCACGATCATATCTGGCCCGGCGCCGGTATTGGCGGTCACTGCCTCCTGCGGGCGCATGTCCTCCCAGCTCAGGAAGCTAGTCTTGACATCGATGCCGGTCGCCTTGGTATAGGCGGCGGTATTGATGTTCCAGTATTTTTCGTCGGCGGCGACGAACTTTGCCGGCCGTAACACGCTGAGCGTCGCCCCCTTCTCCAGCTTGTACTCAAGCTGAGTGACACTCTTGGTCGGCACGTCATCGACGGCGGCTTGGGCGCGCCCGGCGCCGAGGATCGGTATCGACGCGGCTGCCAGTCCCAGCGCCAACGATTCTCGCCGTGTGAATTCCACCATTTCCTGTTTCCTTCCCTTGCTCGTTATCCGGCCCGCCTCCAGCGCAGTGTCGCGCCGAACCGGCCCGGTGCTCAGCGGCCACGCGGCCGTGGCGCTCCGCCGTCAACCGCCCTCCATCCGCTGATGATTGCCGGCGTCGAACAGATGCACGCTCGCCGGATCTACCGCGATTTGGATGGTCTCACCCGGTCGCGCTGCGACCCGCTCGCGGAACGCGCAGATGATCGGCACACCAGCGAAGCGCGCCGTCACCTGGGTTTCCGACCCGGTCGGCTCGATCAGGCTCACCGTCGAGGGCTGTCCGTCGGGGCTCAGCTGGAAGTGTTCGGGCCGGATGCCGTAGATGATCGGTCTCCCGTCGGCGCCCTCGGCTTTCAGCGATTGCGGCAGCGGCAGCGCCACCCCATCCGCCGCCCGGAACGCCCCGCCGTCGATCCGCCCTTCGAGAAAATTCATCGCCGGCGAACCGATGAACCCCGCCACAAACATGTTGCGCGGCCGGTCGTAAAGATCGAGCGGCGCCCCGATCTGCTCCACATGGCCATTGTTCATCACTACGATCTTGTCGGCCATCGTCATCGCCTCAACCTGGTCGTGGGTGACATAGACCGTGGTCGTGGTCAGCCGCTGGTGCAACTCCTTGATCTCGGTCCGCATCTGCACCCTGAGCTTGGCATCGAGGTTTGACAGCGGCTCGTCGAACAGGAACACTTGGGGGTCGCGCACGATCGCCCGCCCCATCGCTACGCGCTGGCGCTGCCCACCGGAAAGCTGGCGCGGATAGCGGTTGAGATACTGCGCGAGGCCAAGAATCTGCGCTGCCCGCGCCACCTGCCGGTCGATCACGTCCTTCGGCGCCTTGGCGAGGCTGAGCGCGAACGCCATGTTGTCGCGCACCGTCATGTGCGGATAGAGAGCGTAATTCTGGAACACCATGGCGATGTCACGCTCTTTCGGCGCCACGTTGTTCACCACCCGCTCGCCGATCGCGATCTCGCCCGAACTGACGTTCTCGAGCCCTGCGATCATCCTGAGCAGCGTCGACTTGCCGCAGCCCGATGGCCCCACCAGAATCGCGAACTCGCCATCGCCGATCTCGACGCTGACGCCGTGCAGAACCTCGGTCGTGCCAAAACGCTTGCGCACATCGCGGATGGAAACGGTGGCCACAGTAGCTCCTTCTGCCACGTCTGTCCCGGTCATTGCCTCGGGCCGTCGCTGCGACCTGACCAGATTTCTGCCGGAGTCGTTATGAAATCCCGAACCGTCGATCTCTGTTACCGCTATCAAAGCCGGCACCGACAAGATAACGGCTCTCGCGTGTAAGATCGCCCTGCGTCAGCGCGGTCTCGTTGGCGTCCGGTTGTAACGCGAAGCGTGCCCAAGAGTTGCTCGGTGCAGCGCTAGACTAAAGTTTGCTGAAGCATTCGACGCGGGCGCAGGTGACGCGATCGCTCCCGAGCGAGGCAGCGCGCGCCTTCTGCGCTTGCTCCGCGCACCGAATTTCTCGTCCGGTGGCAAGCGCTGGACTGAATCTCTACACGCCTGATCGAGGCGTGCTTCGTTCCGGTTGTCTCCGGAGGAATGGCAGAACCGAATCTCAAATCCTGCCAACGGCATCACCGGCCGCCGGGAGTTGCGAAGCGCTCTGCTCGGCCCGGCGGGAATGATCCGTCGCGATCAACAGATAGACGGCCGGTACCACGAACAGCGTAAAGAGCGTCCCGATCGAAAGCCCGCTCGCGATCACGAGCCCCATGTTGAAACGGGATACGGCGCCGGCGCCGCTAGCGAGGATCAACGGGACGACGCCAAGCACCATCGCCGCCGTCGTCATCAGAATGGGACGCAGCCGGATTCCAGCGGCCTGCTCGATCGCCTCGCGCTTCGACACGCCGCGGCCCTGCAGATCATTTGCAAACTCCACGATCAAGATCGCGTGCTTGCTGATCAGGCCCATCAGCGTCACCAGGCCGACATCCGTGTAGATGTTCAGCGATGCCCCGCCGACGCCAAGGCTGACGACAATCAGCGCGCCCGCAATCGACATCGGCACCGAGACCAGGATGATGCATGGATCGCGAAAGCTTTCGAACAACGCCGCGAGCGAAAGGAAGATGATGACGATCGCAAATCCGAAAGTCTCGACGAAGCCGGAGGATTCCTGAATATATTGGCGCGACAAGCCGCTGTAATCGACCGTATAGCCCTCCGGCAACGTCCTCGCGGCCAGGGTCTTGAGAAACTCGAGCGCGTCGGCTTGCGCGACGCCGGGGGCCGCCACGCCCTGGATCGTGGCGCTGTTGAGCTGCTGAAAATGATTGAGCGTCTCCGGCACCGTCTTGGTGGTGATGTGCGCGATCGTCGACAGCGGAACGGGAACGCCGGAGATGCTGGCCACGTAGTAGTTCAGCAGTTGATCCGCATTGAGGCGATAGCGGTGTTGCACCTGGGGGATCACCTTGTAGGAACGCTGGTCAAGGCTGAAGTAGTTCACGTAGCCGCCGCCGAGCATCGCCGTCATGGCGCTGCCGACATCGCTCATCTTGAGCCCTAGCTGCGCGGCCTTGTCACGATCGATCTCCACCACCGACTCGGGGTTGTCGATCTTGAGATCGGTGTCGAGGAAAATGAACATTCCGCTGTTGATCGCGGCAGAGAGAAACCGCTGGGCGGCATCGTTTAGCCGTTCGAACGGGTCCGTGGTCTTGATCACGAATTGAACCGGCAGACCCTGGCTGCCCGGCAACGGAGGAAGCTGAAATGCCGCAATCCGCGCGCCGGCAACCTCGTCGAGCCGCTTCTGAACGATCGGCTGGAGCTCGTTGCTGGTCCGCGAGCGCTCGTCCCAGGGCTTGAGCACCATTCCCGCGACGATCCTGCTCGGCGAATTGATCTGGAAAACATGATCCGTTTCCGGGTACTCCTTCATGATCTGGAACACTTGCTTGGCGTACAGCACCTTCTGCTGCAACGTTGCGTCCGGCGCGAGCGTCGAAGACGTGACAACAACACCCTGATCCTCCTGCGGCGCGAGCTCGCTCTTGGCGCCCGTATAGAGGAAATAGATGCTGGATAGCACGAGGAGAGCGAAGACCGATGTCACGGGCAGATAGTCTAGGCTGTTGTGCAGCCGCTTCAGATAGAAGCGGTGTATGGCCTCGAAGGCGCGATCGATCAGCCTCGAGAGCTTCTCCTGCCAGCCATGTGTTGCGCTTGGCGGTTTCAAGAGGCGCGAGCCCATCATCGGCGACAGCGTCAAGGCGACAACTGCCGATATCGTCACGGTGCCGACAAGGGTAAACGCGAACTCCGTAAATAACGCCCCGGTCAACCCGCCCTGAAACGCGATCGGTACGTAGACCGCGATCAATACGACGGTCATCGCGATGATCGGACGGCCAAGCTCGCGCGCCGCGGCCATCGCAGCGGCAAGGGACGTTTTGCCCTGCTCGAGATGACGGTTGACATTCTCGACGACGATGATGGCGTCATCGACGACGAGCCCGATCGCAAGCACCAGCGCCAATAGCGTCAGGAGGTTGATCGAAAAGCCGAGCGCCAGCATGATCGTGAAGGCGCCGACCAGGGACAGCGGGATCGCGACCATCGGGATGACGACCGATCGCAGCGAGCCGAGAAACAGGAATACGACGATGTTGACGATCACCAGGGCTTCCACGAGCGTCCACGCCACGTCGCCAATTGCCGCGTGCACAAAATTAGTCGAATCGTAGACGATCTGGCCATGCAGGCCGTTGGGCAGCGCCGCGTGGATGGCGGGGAAGATCTTGTGCACGCCCGCGATGACATTGAGCAGGTTGGCCGCGGGCGCCACCTGGATGCCGATATAGACCGCGGGCTTGCCGTCAAAAGCGACCTGAGTCTCGTAACTGTCCGCGCCAAGCGAGACGTTCGCAACGTCCTTCAACCGCACGATCGCGCCACCCGCCTGCTTCACGATGAGATTGGCGAATTCGCTTTCGGTATGCAGGCCGGTCGATGCGGTCAGGTTGATCTCGACCATCCGTCCCTTGGTGGTTCCAAGTCCTGAAATGTAGTTGTTTTGTGCCAGCGCGGTCGAAACATCGGTCGCGGTGAGGCCGTAAGCGGCGAGCTTCTTCGGGTCGAGCCATGCCCGCAGGGCAAAATTCTGAGCTCCAAGGATTTCCGCGGTCTGCACCCCCGGCACCGCCTGCAGCTTGGGCTGCACGACACGGGTGAGATAATCGGTGATCTGATTGCGGGCCAGGACGTCGCTGTCGAAGCCGAGATACATGGCATCGATGGTCTGACCGATCTGTACCGTGAGCATCGGCTGCTGCGACCCAGACGGGAGTTGGTTGAGCACCGAGTTGACCTTGGTATTGATCTCGGTCAGCGCTTTGTCCGCATCGTAGTTCAGGCGGAGATAGACGGTGATCGTGCTGACACCGCTCGCGCTTTGCGAGCTCATATAGTCGATGCCGTTTGCCTGCGCGATGGCGGTCTCCAGGGGCGTGGTGATGAACCCCGCGATCACATCCGCATCGGCGCCGTAATAGGTCGTTGTTACGGTGACGACCGCGTTCTGCGTACGAGGATATTGCAGAACCGGCAGCGAACCCATGGCACGCAAGCCAAGTGCCAGGATCATCAGGTTGACCACGGTGGCGAGAACGGGCCGGCGAATGAATAGATCGGTAAAGCGCATGGGCGAGCCTCATTCTTCCGAGACTTGCGGATTGGCGCTGAAGGGAATGCTGATCTTGTTATCGATCTTGACGGGTGAACCGTTGTGGAGCTTGTTCTGCCCCGCGCTCACCACGACGGCGCCGGGCTCGACCCCGGTCAGGACCGCGACCTGGTCACCTCTCGTGTCGCCGGTCTTCACGAACACCTGCTGAGCGACGTACTTCTTCTCTCCACCCTTCTCTGCCTCCTCTTTGACGACGTATGCGATGTCACCATAGGAGTTGTAGTAGATCGCCGTCTTCGGCAGCGTGACGTAGTGCTGCGGCGCGCCCACGTCGATGTCGACTGTCACAAACATCCCGGGCAGCAGCTTCTCGTCGGGATTGCCGAAAGTCGCCCGGACCTGGACGTTCCGGCTCGCCGTGTCGACAAGCGGGTTGATCGCCAGAATCTTGCCGGTGAATTTCAGGTCGGGATAGGTGTCGACCTTGGCCGTAACCACCTGCCCGCCCCTGATTTCTGCAAGCGCCTGCTGCGGCAGATAGAAATCGACGAAAATCGGATCAAGCTGCTGCAGCGTGACGATCGGGGTACCCGGCGCGATGTACTGGCCGAGGTCGACCTGCCGTATGCCGAGCCGGCCCGAGAATGGCGCGGTAATCGATTTGTATCCGATCAGCGCTTGCTGCTGCGCGACCTGCGCCTGGTCGCTCTTTAGCGTCGCCAGGTCCGTGTCGGCGGTCTGCTTGCTGACCGCGTCGGTCTTCAACAGGTGGCTGGAACGGTCATAGTTGAATTGCGCGAGTGCTTCGGCGGCCCTGAGACTTTGCAGATGAGCGACGTCGTCGGCTGCCTCGAGTTCGACCAGCAGCGTTCCCTTCTCGACCTTCGCGCCGGATTGGAAGTGTATGGCCTTGACGATGCCTGGCACCTGCGCGCTGAGGTCCGCTCCCTTTTCCGCCCTTGTGCTGCCGACGGCCTCCAGCCGCTTCTGCCAAGGTTGCGTTGCGGCCGTGATGGTGGAGACCGTTTGCGGGGGATTGCGCAAGCCGGCAATCGCTTTTTGTATCATTCGCGCCTTGAAGGCTTGAAACCCGAAGATCGCCGCGAAAGCCGCGGCGACCAGCGCCAACATGATGACCATTCGTCGAAACATCGGGGAGCCTCGGGTAATGCGATGAACATCCGATAACGCGCGTGCGAGCCGTCGGGTCTCAACATCTCGCGAGTTTGCGTGCGAACGCATCGACTGTCGCCTAGATCTGTCTGATCGAGCCGAATTCGAAATTGGAATTCGGCGGGTTCTCGCCGATGCGCAGCATCGTGTCGCTGAGGAAGTGGTGCGGAGGAACCGGCAGATTATAGGGAGCCGGGACCCCGTGATAGACACGTCCGGCGAGATCATATTTGGAGCCGTGACATGGACAGAAATAGCCGCCTGGCCAATTCGGTGCAGGCGACGTCGGATTCGGTTGCGGTTCAAATATTGGAATGCAACCGAGATGGGTGCAGATGCCGATCACGATCCCGAACTCCGGCTTGATGGAGCGATGCCAATTCTTCACATAGGGCGGCTGCTGTAATTCGGATGATTGAGGATCGGCCAACAACGCCAGCAGTGCAGGATCCCTGAGTCTCTTCACTGCTTCCGGCGTGCGGTGGGTGACGAATACAGGTCGGCTGCGCAAGCGAATCACTACCTGCTGGCCCGGTGCGACCTTCCCGAGATCGAGCTCGACCGGGCCCCCTGCCGCCAGCGTCGACGCATCCGGATTCATCTGACTGATGAAAGGGACGATCGATGCCGCGGCGCCGATAGCACCGAAGGCGGCGGTTGCTATGTAAAGAAAATCACGACGCGTCGACTTCTCGGATGGAGCAGCGGTTGCGATGGACTCTGATTCGGTCATGACGGGTTCCTGTATCGACACGGCGCGAACGGCGTAGCCGCCGCGCGCGCCCGAAGTTGAGCAGTGCCCCGAGGATTGAATGGACCGGTTCAGGCGCCCGCGCCACGCAAAGGCGCAGTTGCAAACAACCAGCGCTGATTATCTGGCGTCGCTTTCGTGCGTGTCCAGATTGGCAGACCCGCTCTGGTCTGTTCTCAACGATTGTTGAACGCGCGCCTCGCCAGGGCACAGGCGCTCCTCTCAACTTCAGAAGCAAGGACGTCTCAGCCGAAAGGCTAACGGAACGGGCGGGCGATCGATGTGTTTTGTCCTAACTAACAGAGGTGCGCAGAACAAGGCAACGAGCTTCAAACGAAGCACTGGTTGCCCGCCGATAGTTTCCCCGCCAAAGCATCACTGGAACACTGACAGTAGCTCCTGCTTTCGTCCGCGAAGAAATCAACCGACATCGGCGCACCTCACAAAGGAGGTTCCCATGTCAACTATCACCACCAGTTCTGAAACCACATTCCAGGAAGCCGCAACGTACGGCGGAGTAGTCGATGCGATCGGCGGCATTGCTACCGTCATTCTGGCAATCGTAGCGTTGTCGGGTGTGAATCAATCCATGCTGGGCGGCATCGCAACCATCGTCTTCGGAGCGGCGCTGCTGATACAAGGCGGCACCATGCTCACCGAGTACACAAAGCTGACCGTGCCGTCCGGCATGGCCGGTACAGTCGAAGAGTTCACAGGAGGCGGTGGACTTTCGGCGCTGTTCCTGGTCGGAGCAGCCGGCATCGTGCTTGGCGTGCTCGCCCTGATCGGCATCTCATCACAGACGCTCACCGCGGTCGCGGTGATCGGCTTTGGGAGCGCGCTGCTTCTGAGCAGCAATTCGGTGTGGCATCTCTACCGAGCGAAGCAGGCTTGTTACCGGTCCGCCGCCCCGCGTACGATCTGGGGAGCCGAATTCCTTGCCAGTGAAATGGCCTCCGGCTCGGCGGTTTTGCAGTGCCTTTCGGGTCTTGCCGCGATCGTGCTCGGTATTCTCGCGGTAACCGGAACGAATCCGGGCGTACTCTCGCTCGTGGCGCTCCTGGTCCTCGGAGCCACCGTGCTCTTGACCGGGAGTACCCTGACCAGTGCCGTCATGGGGTTCATGGACCCCTCGGTCGCGCGTACTGCACGAACCTGGTCGCAGCCGTCGAATGCGACGGAATGACCACGCCAAACAACGCTAGCTGAAGACGAAGCAGCGGTGCCGCCACTGCTTCGTCGTTTGGTCGGAAAGAACCATCCACACGTTCAAGAGCTATTTTGCCGAACCGGTCTGCATTGTCGTCTTGACCAATCCGCACGTGCCTTTCTCCTCGGCCAACGGCCGGAACGCCTTGTCAGCCGGAATTTTGTCAAGGACCTTGAAATAGTCGTAGGCGCCCTTCGATTCGGCTGGCTTCTTGACCTCGACCAGATACATGGCATGGACGGCCCGGCCATCCTCGCGAACCATGGTGTCTCCGAATAGCGGATCGTCATACCGCGTCGCCTTCATCGCCTCGACGACCTTCATTCCGTCTGTGGCAGAACCGACCTTGGCGACCGCCTCGAGATAGTGAAGCACGGAGGAATACACTCCGGCCTGAACCATGGTCGGATATTTGCCGCCGTCGAGGCCGGCAAAACGCTTTGCGAATGCTCGCGTCTTGTCATTGAGGTCCCAATAGAATGCGGTGGTCAGCGTTAAGCCCTGCGCAGTCTGTAAACCGAGGGCATGAACGTCTGTCAGGAAGACGAGAAGTCCGGCCAGCCGCTGTCCACGCTGGACAACGCCGAACTCAGCGGCTTGCTTGACCGCGTTGATGGTGTCGCCACCGGCATTGGCTAGCCCGATGACTTGCGCCTTCGAACCCTGAGCCTGCAGCAGATACGAGGAGAAGTCGGCTGTGTTCAGGGGATGGCGCACAGCGCCGAGCACCTCGCCGCCCGCCGCCTTGACAACGGCCGCCGTATCGCGTTCCAGCGCATGGCCGAACGCATAGTCCGCGGTAATGAAGAACCAGGTCTTGCCGCCCTTGCCGCCCTTCCGCACAATGGCCTCTCCAGTGCCGTGCGCGAGCGCCCAGGTATCGTAGGTCCAGTGCACGGTGTTCGGCGAGCACTGCTTGTCCGTCAGGTCGGAATCCGCAGCGCCCGAGATCAGAAACGCCCCGTTCTTTTCCCGCGTTACATTGCTGACGGCGAGCGCCACGCCAGAGTTGGGCACGTCGGCGATTGCGTTCACGTGATCCACATCGTACCACCTGCGGGCAATCGCCGATCCAACGTCGGGTTTGTTCTGATGATCGGCGGAAACGATCTCGACCTTCATGTCGTGGCTGGCCGGATTGAAATCCTCGACCGCCATGCGGGCTGCAATGACCGAGCCCTGCCCGCCGATATCGGCGTAGAGCCCGGACATGTCACTGAGCACGCCGAGTTTGACCGTTACCGGCGCTTTGTCAGGTTGTTGCGCTCGGGCGGATGCGGCGCAGAGCGCAATTGCCAGAGAGGTAGCCAATACGATCGATGCACGCATGTTGGCATGTCCTTTGAACTTGATCGCAAGCCGCGGCCTGCGTTGCCCCGTCGGCGCCGTCCAGCTTAGCGCCCTGCTCTTCGGCACGCTTTGATCCTCAATATTGATCTGGATCAATTGCGTCAGCCGCAATCGCGGGCGCCCGCGGCCCGCCCAGGTGATAGCTGTTTCAGCGCACAAAGCTGACTTATGCCGCCGCGACCTCGGACCTCGCGGGGACTCTTGCGCGCAAGCCAGCAAAAGCGCGAACAGATGCGACTATCGGAATTGCAACGTTGGTGCATCGGACCTTGAACTTTAGTCCGTACGGCAAGTGAATCGAGCAGGTGCGCGGATCAGGCGCGGAACTGTTCCCGGCATCGACGAATTTACAATGACCACACCGGACGCTCGCGTCGCCGACGCCTCGGGTGACTTCCTGTTATCTGCCGTGAGCCGATGAAATAGCCATGATCAGCGCAGCAACTGCAAACATTGTTGACTTCTGTGCTGGCCACAAATTGGCAATCATCGTTGTCGGAGCCCTTCTTCTGCTGGGCAGCGCAACGTTCGACGCTCTAACGTTCTCGGTAAATACCGACGTCGAGGCGCTGATCTCCCAAAATCTCCCCTGGCATGAGCGTCAAGTTGAGTTGAACGAGGCTTTTCCACAACGAGCGATCTCCGTCGTTGTGACAGCGCCGACACCAGAGAATGCCGAGATTGCAACAGACGAATTGGCGCAAAGGCTATCGAAAGACCCGGACCTGTTCCAAAAAGTGGGACAACCTGAGAGCGGAGAGTACTTCGAGCGCAATGGTTTGTTGTTCAACGACCCCGCGGACATCAAGAAAGCCATGAGCGGATTGATCGGCGCCCGCCCGATCCTGTCAAACCTCGCCGCCGATCCAAGCCTGCGCGGCATCATGAAATCGCTGTCGTTTTCGGCTGAACTCGTCCAATCCCGGAAAATCAAGCTCGATCAACTCGTCTGGCCGCTCTCGCTTGCCGAAAATACGCTAAACGACGTACTTTCCGGCCAACGGGCCTGGTTTTCGTGGCAGGAACTGCTGCAAGGCCATTCGTTGCCTGTCGGCCAGCGGCGTCATTTCATTGAAGTCGCCCCCAGGCTTGACTTCAGGGCGCTTCAGCCCGGAAAGGCAGCGACGGACGGAATTCATCGCGCGGCGGCAGATCTGAATCTCGGAGAAAGCCGCGACGCAACGGTGGCATTGACCGGCCAGGTGCCGATGAATGACGATCAGTTTTCGGTCATCCGCAAAAGCGCCTTGCGCGACACCCTGTCGGCACTGGTAGGCGTGCTCATCGTCCTCTGGCTTGCGCTCCGCTCCTGGAAAATCATCGCTGCGGTTTTCTTCAGCCTGGTCGTCGGGCTTGCGGCGACCGCAGCGCTTGGCCTGCTCATGGTGGGATCTTTCAATCTGATTTCGATCGCCTTCTTTGTGCTGTTTATCGGTCTCGGCGTCGACTTTGGTATCCAGTTGAGCGTACACTATCGTACCGAGCGTCACGAGCTTGGTGATTTGCGAGCGGCATTGCGGAGCGCCGCGCAAAAAGCCGGTAGTCCTCTAGCGCTGGCCGCAGCGGCGACCGCCGTCGGGTTCTTCGCATTCCTTCCGACAAGCTACCGCGGCCTCTCAGAACTGGGGCTGATTGCCGGTTTCGGCATGTTGATCGCGTTTATCTCCAGCATCACCTTGGTGCCGGCAATGCTTGCGGCGCTAAACCCTCCGGGAGAACCCGCCGCGATCGGCTTCAATGGTCTCGCGCCGCTGGATGATCTTCTGCAGCGCCATCGCATTGCGGTGATCGCAGGCACGATCATCGTCGTGTTGGGCGGCGCTCCGTTGCTCATGCGCGTGCACTTCGACTTCAACCCGGTCGATCTGCAGAGCCCGGCCTCGCCGGCGGTCATCACCTATCGCCAACTGCAGAGTGATCCTCAGACCAGCAGCAATACTGCCGAGATTTTGGCGCCCTCCCTCGGGCAGGCCGACAGCTTGGCCAAGCAACTCGGCGAGCTTCCGGAGGTTTCGCGGACCCTGACGTTGAGCAGTTTCATCCCTGGTGAACAGGACGAGAAGATCGCTCTTCTGCGAGGCGCGTCGCGAACTCTCAACCGCGTTATCAACCCTCGGGACAAGTTGCCGGCTCCGAGCGATCAGGACAACGTTGCGGCAATCCGCAACGCTGCCCAGGCCCTCAAACAAGCTGCGGGCGACACACAAGGCCCGGGCGCCGACGCCGCGCGCAATGTCTCCAGCCTGCTCGACCGACTCGCGGACGCGGACGCAGACATGCGGAGAAAGGCCGAAGCGGCGCTGGCCCCCCCGCTGACCCATGATCTCGATCGGCTTCGCAAGAGCCTCGCGCCCGAAGCCGTAAGCCTGAAAACGCTGCCTCAAAGTCTCGTCCAGGATTGGATTTTGCCGGATGGCCGAACGCGCGTTCAGGCGATACCGAAAGGCGATCCGAACGCGACTGATGTGCTGCGCCGATTCGCGGAAGCGGTACTTCGAGTTGCCCCCGCGGCCACGAGTTCGGCAATCAGTTACTACGAATCCGGAAAGACAGTTACAACTGCCTTTATCGAGGCAGGGATTTTGGCTCTGGTCGCGATCGCGATCCTGCTGTTCATCGCGCTCAGGCGCGTCACAGACGTACTGCTGACGCTCGTCCCTCTCCTGATTGCCGGCGCTGTTACGCTCGAGCTCAGTGTCGTTTGGGGCCTGGCGCTCAATTTCGCAAACATCGTCGCGCTGCCGCTGCTGCTGGGCGTCGGCGTCGCGTTCAAAATCTACTACATCAAGGCATGGCGAGCCGGCAAAACCGGCTTGCTGCAATCGACGCTTACGCGCGCGGTGGTATTTAGCGCGATGACGAATGCAGTCGCGTTCGGAAGCATGTGGGCCTCCGACTACCCGGGCATGTCAAGCATGGGCAAGATGATGGCGCTGGCGCTACTGTGCACCATGGCAGCGGCCGTTCTGTTTCAGCCGGTGCTGATGGGCCGGCCTCGGCAAACCAAGCCGCTTCCAGAGACAGACCCCCATATGTCCGAGGCGGCCCAATAGGTCGCCGCTCGACCGCCGTCGCTCTTAAATCTGGTGCGCTGCGGCCTAAGCTGACCGGAACGGTGAGCCGCGCTGGGCAGGAAGCACCGGCTGTATCCCGGCAACAACTCCCGCCCGCGTCCGCTAAACGGCTACGGGTCGCGTGCCGGCGGCCATCTCGATAACGACGCGAGGCTTTGCCGGATTGACCGGCAACTGCAAGACGCTTGCCTTCTGCCCAATGACGAGATCGGTCACCAGGATAATCCTGCCGTTTGAGAATTCCAACGCATCGCGGTGCCTGTCCGGGCTCCTGTCGAGCTGGCGGAAACGAGCCATCCGGTCTCGAACCTTCTTCTGGAACATGAATCCGCGAACACGAACGTCCTGCTCGAAGGCGATCTCGGTGCCCGGCAAGAGGCAGACCGCCACTGTCGGATCACGCGCCGACGCGAAGCCGCGCGTGGTCGTTCCTCTGAACTCAGCCGAGATCAGCGTCTCGGCAACTTCAGCCGGCCGCGAAGCGACGGCATGAAGGCTATAATCACACATGAACGAGCTCCTTTTGATAGCCCAGCCCAACACTTTTAACCCGGCCTTTGCACCCGGCGTTCCCATTGACATTGGTATACTCTTGAATGAGGCCGCACCGCCGCGGCTGAACGCGAACCATCGCCGAAACTGGAGATGACCGTGCAGCGCGCATGTGGCGCATGGCGCCGCCACGATGCGAGCGTATGTCTCAGGCACGCGCTGCAAGCAATCATCGGTTACAATTGTTGAACCAAATTGAAGAAGCCGCGTTGTCCGCCAAGGGGCGTCTCACCTCACCTTCCCTTTCCGAAGGCGAAACAACGAGGAGTAGGACGATGCGCCCTGCATTCTGGCGAGCCGCAACGGTGTCGGCTGTCGCCCTCATGGTCACAGCGGGATCCGCGCTGGCGGCTAACCAATACGATCCCGGTGCCACCAATACCGAAATCAAGATCGGGAATATCATGCCATACAGCGGTCCCGCGTCCGCCTACGGCGTGATTGGCCGCGTCGAGGCGGCTTATTTCCGCAAGGTCAACGACGAAGGCGGCGTCAATGGCCGCAAGATCGACTTCATCTCTTACGATGACGGATATAGTCCGCCCAAGACGGTCGAACAGGCCCGCAAGCTTGTCGAAGACGATCAAGTGCTACTGATCTTCAATTCCCTGGGTACGCCGACGAACACGGCCATTCGTCGTTACATGAACGAGAAGAAGGTGCCGCAATTGTTTGTGGCAACCGGCGCGACCAAATGGAATGATCCGAAAAACTTTCCATGGACGATGGGATGGCAACCCAACTATCAGGCCGAAGCCGGCATTTACGCCAGATACATCCTGAAGAACAAGCCGAACGCGAAGATCGGTGTCCTCTACCAGAACGACGATTACGGCAAGGACTACCTCAAGGGCCTGACCGATGGTCTCGGCGGCAAGGCGAAGGGTATGATCGTCTCGGAGCAGGCCTATGACATATCGGAGCCGGCGATCGACTCCGAGATCGTCAATCTGAAGGCGTCCGGGGCGGACGTATTTGTCGATTTTTCGACCCCGAAGTTCGCCGCGCAGTCAATCCGGAAGGCGAGCGAAATCGGTTGGCATCCGACGTTCTTCCTGAACAATGTCAGCGCCTCCGTCGGAAGCGTCCTGAAGCCAGCCGGCTTTGACGCTGCGCAGGGAATCATCTCGGCCGCTTACCTGAAGGATGCAACCGATCCCGAATGGAAGAGCGACAAGGACATGAAGCAGTGGAACGCCTTCATGGACAAATATGCGCCCGATGTAGACAAATCCGACGCGGCAACCGTCTATGGATATGCCGTGGCTCGGACAATGGTTGAGGTGCTCAAGCAATGCGGCAACGATCTGACGCGTACGAACATCATGAAACAGGCTGCGAACCTGAACAATTTTGACCCGGGCATGCTGCTGCCCGGAATCACCATCAACACCAGCGCGAACAACTTCTCCCCGATCAGGCAGCTTCAGTTGATCCGATTCAAGGGTGAAACCTGGCAGCGGTTCGGACCGATCATGGGTGGCGAAACCACCGGTACCTGAGGCATCTCGAACAGTCCGGCGACATGATCCTTGCAGTGGCTGGCAAGAGCGTCAGCAAAGCAGCTGACCGTCGCAACGCCCTTGCGGACGCAAAGTCTCCGACGGCAGGCACGATGTCTTGATGCAGGTCAAGACATCGGACAACACGCACTTCGTTGCCGTGCCGATCGGCCGGACACGGTGACGGGCCTGCCGTCGCGCGTTCTCCAAGCGCGGCGACACCCGGTTGGATTTTCGCGTCCGATTTTTCCGGAGCAGAACCGGACCTGCATAGGGGCCTACGAGCCTGCATAGGACCTACGAGATGGACTCGAAGACAAAGATCAACATCTGGTACATCCTCGCGGCCTTCGTGGTGTTCTCGCTTCTGCAGGGATTTTATTAGGGGAGCAAGCAATACACGGCCATTCCCTACAGCCAGTTTCAAACTCTGCTCGACGCGAACAAGATCGACAAGGTCTGGGTCGCGCAGAACAAAATCAAGGGAGTGCTCAAGCGGCCCGAAAAAAGCGGGATCAGGCAATTCGCCACAACACGGGTCGACCCGGCATTGGCGGGCGAACTCGACAAGCACAAGGTAACCTATTTCGGCGAGGCGCCGAACACCTGGCTGCCGAACATTCTTTCCTGGATACTTCCGACGCTGTTATTCTTCGGCGTCTGGATGTTCGTCGTGCGGCGCTTCGCGCAGCAGGGCGGTGGCATGATGGCGATCGGAAAGAGCCGCGCCAAGATCTACGTGGAGAAGGACACCAAGGTAACCATCGCCGATGTCGCGGGAGTCGATGAGGCCAAGGAGGAACTGAAGGAAATTGTCGACTTCCTGCGCGATCCCAGGGCCTATGGGAGGCTGGGAGCGCGAGTACCGAAAGGCGTGCTGCTGGTAGGGCCGCCAGGGACGGGCAAGACATTGCTGGCGCGCGCGGTCGCGGGAGAGGCAGGCGTCAAGTTCTTTTCGATCTTCGGTTCCGAATTCATCGAAATGTTCGTCGGCGTCGGCGCAGCCAGGGTGCGCGATCTCTTCGAGCAAGCTCGCAAGGAGGCGCCGGCGATTATCTTCATCGACGAGCTCGACGCGCTTGGCGGGGTACGCGGCGCTTATCCGTTCAGCGGTCACGCCGAGAAGGAGCAGACGTTGAATCAGCTCCTGGTGGAGCTGGACGGCTTCGATCCGACGACAGGCGTCATCCTGATTGCTGCAACGAACAGGCCGGAGATTCTCGATCCCGCCCTCCTGCGCGCCGGACGCTTCGACCGCCAGGTCCTGGTCGACCGTCCGGACAAGAAGGGCCGCATCGCGATATTGAAGGTGCACCTCAAGAAAGCCGTGCTTGCAGCCAATGTCGATCATGAAACGATTGCTGAACTGACCCCCGGCTTTACCGGGGCCGACCTCGCCAATCTTGTCAACGAAGCCGCTTTGCTTGCTACCAGGAGGGGCGGCGAAAGCGTCGAGCTTCGCGACTTCACCGCGGCGGTCGAGCGCATCATCGCCGGCCTGGAGAAAAAGAACCGTCTCCTGATCCCGAAGGAGCGGCGGATCGTGGCCTACCACGAACTCGGGCATGCCATCGTCGCGATGAGCCTGCCTGGTGAGGATCCGGTCCACAAGATATCGATCATCCCTCGCGGAATTGCGGCACTTGGTTACACGATCCAGCGCCCCACCGAGGACCGCTTCCTGATGACACGCGAGGAGCTCGATAACCGTATGGCCGTCCTGCTCGGCGGCCGCGCCGCCGAGCTGGTGTTCTTCCATCATCTTTCGACCGGCGCTGCGGATGATCTCCTCAAGGCCACGGACACGGCGCGGAGCATGGTGTTGCGCTACGGAATGGACGAGAAACTGGGCCACGTCGCTTATGAGCGTGAGCGTCCTTCGATGTTCGCAGCCCAGGATCCCCGCGGCGCCCATGGGCGCGAGTTCAGTGACGAGACCGAGCGGCTGATCGACCACGCCGTTCGTGGCCTGGTGGGACACGCGCTGGAACGCGCCGTTGCCATCATCACCTCGCGTCGCACGGTTCACGAAAGAACGGCGCAATTGCTGCTGCAGAAGGAGACGCTCGAGGAAGAGGATATCGAAGCGCTCCGCTCGCAGGTTGTCTCAGGTCATTCGCGTCGAGCGCAGAAAGGTGATGACCGGACGCAGGATGGTGAGATCGGCCACCAGTGCCAATATCATGGCAAGGGTCGCCAACCCTCCAAACAGCCGCAATGACGGCAGGCTCGAAAAGACCGTCACCACCATCCCGCAAGCAAGCACGATCGACGTCAGGATAAGCGCCGGCCCCATCAGGACGGTCGCACGCCGAACTGCGACGTCGATCTTATCGCCAAACCGCTCCTCAAGCCTCAGCCGGTTCAGGAAGTGAATGGTCGCACTCATCCCGAGCCCGAACGAAACGGTTAGCGCGACCACGCTCGCGAACTGCAATCCATCGCCAAGCGTCCAGAGCAGCGTTCCCGCCGCCACGATCGGGAATATCGCCGGCAGGAGGCTGGCGGCCATCACGCGCCACGAGCGAAATGCGAGGCCGATGAACGCAGCAACAAAGACCACCTCGACCGTCAACCCGCGATTGAGCTTCTCAATCATGATTGCGCTGTTGCGGGCAGCGATGGCGGACAGGCTGGTAACGGATATCGTAAAGCCGGGGTTTTGCGCACGGATCGGTCCAAGTGCTTTGTCGAGCGAGCGAACGATCGGACGTATCCTGCTGGCGTCAAGGTCCGGAACCCGGCCCGCGACGATGACGGCGTGTTGATCGGCGGAGATGAAGCGCCTGACCAGATATTGCGGCAGGACGTCAACGTATTGCTTCAGGGTGGCGACGTCGCTTTTTCCGACCTTCTCGGCCAGCCAGCGCCGCAGGGTCTCAAGTGACCACACATTCCCGATTCCCGGTTCGCTCTCCATCACGTGATGCACCTCCGCGATCAACTGCAAGGACTGAGGCGCATAGAGGGAAACGTCCGGAGGAAGCTGAATCATGACATTGATGGGATTTGCGCCGGTCAGCTCCGCATCCAGGCGGTCGCTTGCGGCAACAGCCTGCCCCTGATCCGGCACCTGATCTGCCAGCCGGTAGCGCGGCTGCAATTGGGCATAAACGGCGCCAAGGCCGCCGACCACCAGCAGCCCGACCAAGCTGTAGATCGCGGGACGGCTCACCATGCGGGCGGCGACCCAGCCGCAGAAGGTCCGCAAGAATTCCACTCCGAGATCGGATTTTCCCGCGCGCGCAGCAAGCGTTCCTTCGTGCCTGACAAGAAGACTCCCGAACAGCGGCACAAGCGTCAGCACCGTTACAAGCGCAATCGCCGTAGAGATGAGACCCGCCGCGCCAAAACTGCGGATGAGATCGGATTGCGAAAATTGCAGCGCAATGAAGGATAGGGCCGCCGTACCATGCGTAAGCACGCATGCGGGTCCGACTATCAGGATCGCATCGCGAAAGGCCGTTCGGCGGTCGGCGCCGGCGATCAGCCTGTCTCGCGCTGCGAAGGTGAGCTGCATGCTGTCGGAGAAGCTGATCACCATGATCAGCGGCGTCATGACATTCAGGAACAGGTTGAGCTGAAAGTTCAGCCACCCAAGCGTTCCCAGGCCCAACAAGATCGCAAGCAGCGGGGGCACGGCGGCGACAATCATGAACGACACGCGTCGGAAGAAAGCCATCGCGATCAGGCAGCCTGCCGCAAAGCCGAATGCATTGTAGATGACCCGATCGCGCTGTAGCGCGTTCCGGATCTCGAGTTGCATGACGGGGACCCCCGTCATGCTTGCCTTCAGGCTCGTGCCGGTCAGGTCATTATGAGCCGTTTGCCGTATCTGGTCGACGATGCCGGAGAGCTTCGTGCTCTGTACGGCATCGGGGTCCAGCGCAAGGACGATCAGGGTCAGGGTACCGTCCCCGGAGAGCAGCTTGTTACGAAGAATCTCATTCGACTTTATTCGCTGGACCAGTTGCTCATAATCCGCCCCCTGCGGCAGCTCGTTGGGGATCAAAGGTTCGGGCAGCTTGCCGGCCGCTGGCGGCTCGCGGGCGGAAAACAACGAGATGATGCCACGGGCGCCGTCGATCAGTTGCAAGTCGATGACGAGATTCCGCAGCTTCGCGACCGACGCGCGCTGCAGCAGCGTCTTGCCCTGAACGACGACGAGAACGTCGAATTCGCTGGAAGGGAATCTCCGCGTCTCCTGCTGATACAATCTGAACTCAGGCGTATCCGAATGGAAGAGCTGGCTGAGGGAATCGTCAATCTTGATCCGGGTGATGCCAAATCCACAGAACACCGCCAGTACGAGCGCCAGCAATCCAACCGCTCCTGGAAAGCGCAGCGATGCGAGTCCGATACGCTCGATGCCGAGGGCCAGATCGCTCGCGTGACGCTTCCACCACCTCCGCAGAGACCGGTGCCACTTAACTCGCCATTTCTCTGGGAACATGGAGGACCTCAGTAAGCCGAAGTGCGGCCATCGCCGCGCCCTGCCCTCAATTTCGTGGTCTCGGGAAATGCCGCCTTCCAGTAGCCGCCACAGGTGCGATCAACGCTCACAATATTGTCGCGGCCCCCAATATGGCTGGTAGGTGCAACCCGAAGCCCGAAACGAGTTATAGAACTCCTCACAGGCCGGAACATTACACTGCGCGGTCTGCGCTTCCGGCGGCGGAAGCGTGGGACTTTGTTCAGGGGATATGGAGGTCTCGTCTGACGATGTTGACCCTTGCGGGCTTGTTGTCGGACCCAGGCTTGCCGTCGTGGGCGTACCGGCTTGCTCCATGAAGGCTTTCCAGATCATCGCCGGCAAGGAACCGCCGACCACGCCTTTCATCGGACTATGATCGTCGTTACCGACCCAGACGCCGACAATGAGGGAGTCGTCGAAGCCGATAAACCACGCGTCCCTGTAATCCTGGGTCGTTCCGGTCTTGCCTGCCGCGAAGCTCTGCAGCTTCGCCGCATGACCGGTACCGTGGTCGACGACACCCTGCAGCAATTTGATGAGCTCGGCCTGATGTTGCCCCAAGCTGTGCTGCGATCCACCGCGACCGTCCGTGGTCACATAATTCGGCTCGTCCTGTGTCTTGATCGCCGAGATGCCCCATGGCGTCACGGGCGCCTTGCCGGCGCGAACTGCCGCGTAGGCTGCCGTCAAATCGAGGAGCGTCACCTCGGACGTACCAAGGGCAAGGCTCGGGTTGTTCTGGAGCGGCGCATGCAAGCCTAGATCGCGCGCCGCGGCAATCACCTGATCGATGCCCACCTGCTGCGACAGCCGAACAGTCGCATCGTTCAGTGAATCGGCGAATGCGTCGGCAAGGGTGACATTGCCATGGTGTTGGTGCCCGTAATTGGCCGGCTGCCAGCCATTAATGTCGACTGGCGCATCAAGAATTTCGTCCTCGGGGGTATAGCCCCGCCGGAGAGCTGCGTAGTAGTCGAACAGCTTAAAGGCAGAGCCGGGTTGCCGCCTGGCCTGCACCGCGCGATTATAACTGCTGTTTGCATAGTTCCGCCCACCCACCATCGCGATCACTGCGCCATCCGGGCGCATCGCAACGAGCGCGGCCTCACTCGCGTGCTTTTCGGCGCCATATTGGGCCAGCGTTGTCTTCACGATCTCGGCGGCCTTCTGCTGAAGTCGCGGATCGAGGGTCGTTCGGATCTGGACGGTACCGGCATGAGCCGGCGTCGCCGACAAGGCCTTCTTATAGACCCAATCGCCGAACCAGCCATTCGAAGTCGGCATGATGTTGGCTCTATTGGGCATGGCCGGATGCAGCTTCGCCATCAATGCCTCGCCTTCCGTCAACTTTCCGTTAGCTACCATCGCGTCCAGAACAGTTGCGGCACGCCGGCGCGCCGCGTCGAGATCGTGAAACGGATCGTCTTGCTCCGGCGCGTTGATCATTCCGGCAAGCATGGCCGCTTCGGCCAGATTCAAATCGACGGCACTTTTGCCAAAGTAGAGCTTGGCAGCAGCCGGAAAACCCGTTGCTCCGGATCCCAGGTAGACGCTGTTGAGGTAGCTGGTCAAAATCTGATCTTTCGTCAGATGATGCTCGAGCCAGGTCGAGATGATCGCTTCTCGGATTTTCCGCCGGTACGTCCGCTCCGGACCGAGAAAATTCGTCTTCACGAGTTGCTGGGTGATCGTGCTGCCGCCGGCGACAATCCTGCGGGCTTCAATATTCTGCCTGAGCGCCCGCAGCACGGAGGAGAGATCGAGCGGTCCGTGCCGGTAGAAACGTCGGTCTTCGATGCTCAAAACCGCGTTGATAAGGTTGGCCGGCATGTCCTTTGCCGCAACCGGCGCCAATCTCAGTTCTCCAGCATGAGGCACAATTTGTCCGCTACTCGACG
Organism: Bradyrhizobium sp. LB8.2; assembly: GCF_040548035.1. Lineage (NCBI taxonomy): Bacteria > Pseudomonadati > Pseudomonadota > Alphaproteobacteria > Hyphomicrobiales > Nitrobacteraceae > Bradyrhizobium > Bradyrhizobium sp. LB8.2. The sequence goes on from NZ_JBEPQV010000006.1 coordinate 206,759, forward strand.
CGAGCACAATGACCCGCGGCGAGGTAATCTCAGCCACCGCAGGAAAGTGGAAGCCTGCCAGGAGCCAGGAGGCTGAGCCGGTCAGGCCGACGATCGCCACCACCATGATCGCGACCGCATAGCCAAACCAGGATCGCCGAGACGGGTGCGAGACAGGTTCTTGGTTGGGATCTGCGCTCATGAAGGAACACCAGAAAAGCAAGCCGCATCGGCTCAATCGGCTCACGATCCACGCGGCTTCGTCTAACGGATTTCGCCGGAAGAACTCCCGGAGACGGCAGCTGAAGGGCTCGCGCGCGAGCAAAACGCAAATTGATGTGGGGAGTTCCAAACATCCCCCTAAAGAACGAGCGGTCACCGTCGTGCCCGTCGGAAAACGAACCGCCGATGGGATGAACCAAAGGATCACAACGAGACGGCATGGACCGGCCAACATTGCGAACGCTCGCACAATTGCGAACGCACACATGACTGCAATTTAATGCAACCTTCTCGATTTCGTGGATGTTCATTTCCCAAGGGGGCGACGCAACCCGGAATATTCACCATGAAAACTCACCTCGTCGTCGCCGCGACAGCGGTCGCACTCGCATCCAGCGTCGGCATCGCATCCGCTGCGGAGCAAGGCTCAACCATGTCGAAGATGGCTCAGCCTTCGGCCATGCGTGAAATGACGAAGCCAGGACTGTCGTTGACAAGCGCTCAGCAAAAGCTGGCCTGGAAGGATGTCGAACGAATCGCCATGGCCCAGAAGGCACCAGCAGACTTTACGCCCCGCGTGGGCGCAACGGTTCCGAACGACGTTGCGCTAAAGCCCGTCCCAGCCAACCTTGGACGGCAAGTAAGCACGCTGAAACCATATGACTATGCTCTGCTGAAGCACGAGCTTTTGATCGTCGATCCCAGCAGCAAGAAGGTCGTCGACGTCATCAATCGTCACGCCTAGGCACTGGAACGACTCTAGCGGCTCGCCGGCCGCGCTTGACGCGCTCGCAGTCAGCGTGTGCCGCGTCTGCGCAAGACCACTGACGTTGCCGCACGCTTTTTTGGGAATCTAGAGCAAGGTGTTCGAACGCAATAAGGCGGAGCAGGCTCTGCTGCAGTATCCGGCCACCCAGGTCTGGCGTGAAATGCCGCTCACCATTCTGCGGACATCACTGGTCAACGCCATGTTCGGGGGCGCGTCTTCGGTACGAGCTACATGAAGGCCGTCGGCTTCGCGGGCTCCACCCCGGAGGTCATCGGGCTTATTGCTGCGGCCTTCATGCTGGTGTTCACGATCATCGGCTCGTTGCTTGCCCACATTATAGACCGGCGCACAATTCTCTTGATCGCCGCGGGCGTTCTGCTCGTGTTCGCCATCCCCTACTTCCGTATGGTCAACACCCGAAGTTTTGCTCTAGCCGCGATCGGCGACATCATCGGCTTCGGCTTTGTATTTGGATGGCTACGGCGCCATCCCTACTTTATATACGGAGAGTTTTCCGACCCGCTACCGCGCGTCGGGTGCGAGCGCCGCCTATCAGATCTCGCAGAGTATATGGCGGAGGGCTGATCCCGATTCTCGCGGGATTGATGCTGAATGCCTATGGGATTCACCAAGCTTATATCTATATCGGTCTGCTGGTGATGGTGTACGCAGCCTTGGCCATTCTTGCGACGCTCCGCACACCTGATACCACGAAGATCGATCTGGAAACCATGGCTCCGCACGCTTGAGGATTTGGTTCCTGGACGACATGAAGAGCCAAGAACGACGCGGCGCCAACGGCGGCGCTCGTTGCGCGCGAATTCGTCTTCCACCAACGGGCATACGAGACGAGCCCCGATGAAAGAGTCTCAGGTCTGGCACAGGCAGTGACGGACGATCGAGACTCTCATCGCGTCCGGTGCGGTGAGGCATGATGTGACTCCGGATGCACCCACTGGTCGCAACGATCCCCCGAAGCTGAACGTTTCCGCGTCCTGCCTTCATCAATTGGTCCGATCGTAACGAACGCGACAGAAACACGTCTGAGCTGAGCGCCCACGCAGACGGCTTCTGCTGGAACCTTCTTACGCCAGCTTCGTTCAGATAACGGGGGCGATGCCGCGAGTCATTTGATCGCCCGTGATCCTCAGTCGAAGAGATGTTCTCCGGGCAACTGCTCTTTCCGCTTTCGCGCCCTTTCTGGAGGCGGGACAGCAGCCCACACAGGTGAAAGCTTCACAAGCCCTACCCTGGAAGCACGGTGTCTGTCTGCTGGGCGACCTGAAATATCCTCCAAACTTCAGGCAGTTTGACTATGTGAATGTAAGCGCCAAGCGCGGCGGCCTGGTTCGCCAGGCCGCACTGGGGACCTTCGACAGCTTCAACATGGTGGTCGCCGGGGTAAAGGGCGACGTGGCTGAGGGAATCGAGCTCATCTACGATCCCTTGATGGCGTCCTCGCTCGACGAAGCCGCAAGCGTCTACGGACTGATCGCGGAGGCTGCGCGTTACCCGGCAGACTTCTCGTGGGTGAGCTTCCGGCTGCGAGCCGCGGCGAAATGGCACGATGGCCGGCCGATCCTGCCCGAGGACGTGCTGTTCTCGCTGAAAGCCTTCAGGAAATATCATCCGCAATTGTCGGTCTACTACCGCCATGTCCTGCATGCCGAAAAGACCGGTGACCGCGATGTCAAATTCCACTTCGATGCGCCGGGGATCCGGGAGCTGCCGCAGGTCATGGGACAGCTTATCGTATTGCCGCAGCATTGGTGGGAGGGAACGGACAAGTCCGGCAAGCGGCGGGACATTTCAAAGACGACGCTTGAACCTCCGTTGGGCTCCGGCGCGTACCGGATCAAGCAGTTCGAGCCCGATCGTTACGTCCTCTACGAGCGCGTGCCCGACTATTGGGCAAACGAGGTCCCCGCCAATGTCGGGGCCAACAGCTTTCAGGAATTACAGTTCGAGTACTTCCGCGATCCGAATGTCGCGTTCGAAGCGTTCAAGGCCGGCGCGCTCGACTGGCGCACCGAGAACGCCGCCAAGAACTGGGCGACCGGGTATGACTTCCCTGCCGCATCAGAAGGCCGCGTCGTATTGGAGAAATTTCCGATCCGGAGCATCGGAATGATGCAAGCATTCGCCATGAACCTGAGGCGCCCCAAATTCGCGGATCGGCGCGTCCGAAGGGCTTTCAACTTTGCCTTCGATTTCGAGAGGTTGAACCAGGAACTCTTCTATGGAAAATACTGGCGTATCAACAGTTATTTCGACGGAACAGAACTCGCTTGCTCGGGGCTCCCGCAGGGACGCGAGCTGGAGCTTCTGCAGCCGATGCGCTCCCGGGTGCCACAGGAAGTATTCACGACACCTTACTGGAATCCGCTGACTCCGGATCACAAGGCGGAGCGCGCCAATCTGCTCGAGGCGATCGATCTGCTCTCGCAGGCGGGGTACGAGATAAAGGACCTTGTTCTCATCGATCCCAACACCGGAAGACAAATGACCGTCGAATTCCTGATTGGAGACAAGAACCTCGAGCGGGTCATCTTGTTTTATCAGCCGCTACTGGAGCGGATCGGGATGAAGGTCAGCGTTCGCCTGGTCGACGACATACAATACATCAACCGTCTGCGCGAATGGGACTTCGACATCATCGTCGCCAACTGGCAGGAATCGCTCACGCCGGGCAATGAGCAGCGCAATTATTGGGGCTCGCATGCGGCAAGCCAGCATGGCTCGCGCAATCTGATCGGCATCAGGGATCCCGCGGTCGACGCGCTTATCGAGCGCATCGTCTTCGCGGACACGAGGGATGAACTCGTCGCAGCGACCCGTGCGCTCGATCGGGTGTTGCTGTGGAATCATTTTGTCGTGCCGCAATGGACGCTTTCCAACGAACGTACCGCGCGCTGGGACCGCTTTGATCATCCCGAGCACATGCCGAAGTATGGCGAGGCGGCGTTCCCGGCACTCTGGTGGTGGAAGGAGGAGCATACCAACGTCCAGCGACAGGCTCGCATCGATAGGTAAGAGGATCACATGAAGAGATCACATCTGCGCGCATTGGCAATTGCGTCCGCGGCATCGGCCGCAATCATTTGCCTCGGATTGGCTGCCGCGGTTGCGACCAGCGTCTCGAAACCCGACGTGGAGCTTCTCGCCGACGTGATGCAGCTCGTTCAGCGGGACTATGTGCATCCAATCGATTCAAGCAAACTCACCGACGATGCCCTGAAGGGAATGCTTTCCCGCCTCGATCCGCATTCCTCCTACATGACCGAGCCGGAATTCCGCGAGTCCATGGAGGACATGAACGGAAAATTCGGCGGCGTCGGTCTGAAGATCACGGATCACAACCGGGTGCCAACCGTGATCTCCCCAATCGATGGCACGCCCGCCGCCCATGCAGGCGTCCAGCCAGGCGACGGCATCGTCGCAGTCGACGGCCAAAGCACCCGTGGCGCGGAGCTGATGGAGGTCGTCAGGAAGATTCGCGGCAATCCGCGAACGACGGTGAAATTGACGGTCGTGCGCGGTGACAAGCCACCGTTCGAGATACCTCTCACTCGACAAGTTATTGCGGTCCATAGTGTCAAGTCAAAGTTGGAACGTGATCGCATCGGTTACATCCGGATCAGCGAGTTCGGCCGAGACACGCCGAACGAACTCCGGCAGGCGATCTCGACGCTGAAGCGGGACGCCGGCGGCAAACCAGCAGGCCTCGTCCTGGATCTGAGAAATGACCCGGGCGGCCTTCTCTCGTCCGCGGTCGACGTGTCCGGCGATTTCCTGAGTGGCGGGACCGTCGTCTCCATCCACGGACGCAACAGTAGCGACGATCGATCGTTCAAGGCCCCCGAAACGGGCGCGCTATTGCCGGATATCCCAATGGTGGTTCTCGTTAACGGCGCGTCGGCTTCGGCGTCCGAAATCGTCGCGGGCGCATTGCAGGACCGCCACCGCGCGACCGTGATGGGGACCCAGAGTTTCGGCAAGGGATCGGTTCAGTCCATCATCACGATCAAGGGCCACGGCGCCCTGCGGCTGACGACCGCCCTCTACTACACGCCGTCGGGGCGGTCCATTCAGGACGATGGGATCACGCCCGACATCGTCGTCCAGGCGCCAAACGACGAACAAGTCGCAAATTCCCTGGTCTGGCGCGAAGCCCAGCTCCATGGCGCTTTCGCCAATCCCGGGCCGCTCACCAAATCCAAGGACGGGTCGAACGGCGGGCGTATGTCCGCTGAAACGGCGTCGCCGCCCATTAAGCCGCAACTCATCGGAACCAGTCGGGATGCGCAACTCACTGCTGCGCTGAACCTCCTTCGGCCGCCCACACCAAATTCCGCGGCCATTGGCGCGAGCGCATCGTGATCATCACGCCGTTGCAGGCGGCGGTGATGCAGCATGTGCCGTCCATATTTTTGCAGGAGTCACGCCCATGACCACTGAAGATCCCGTCACCAAATCCGAGACAGGAGGAAGGCCGATAGCCGAGGAATTTTCCGCGCTGATACGAGAATATTCGCCCGCTTTGGCCGGTTGGTCTTGCCTGATCATCGCGGCGCTGGTCGCCTTCCGGCTGACCGAGGCAACGCAATATCATCAGCTCGCGGCAGGCATTCTGATGTCGTCGTCGACGCTGTTTATTCTAATGGCGTTGTTCGAATGTCTTTGGCGGATGTTCGTCGAGCGAAATCCTTGAGACGACAGGCTGAGCCGGCGCAGCTCGGGCGCGCCTTTCGCGCGCTTCGGGTCGGGTTCGTATCAAATCAAGCCTCCTTCAAATATTTAACCTTTCGCGCAAGTTGCAACGCGTGCCGCACATCTTAAATGCTGGAGTGTGGGCATCAAACAACGCCTTGTAACGGCGCTGCCAACACCCTCAATGAGGTTTCCGCGGATGAAGCCCCGGCCCCTCGCCGTTCCCCTACCGATGCGAGCCGGGGCTTTCTTTGTGCCTGAGGCCAGCCTTTCGGCAACGACCGATCCCGGTAAACCTGCAGTGCAGCAACGAGCGCGCATCAAGGCAGAGCCGACGCGGTCTTGCATCGTCTCGGCACGAACACCAATTGAATAAGATGAAAGAGGGCACAATTGCTCCAGGAGTGAGAGCATGGCCAGCAGCAGAAGAGTGGTCCAGGATCTCCCCGTGATCGCGCGCTTCGAGGTGCGCCGCCGCGCTTACCTCGCGGCAGACGGCTCGATAGCCCGACCGCTCCCCGCCTTCGCCTCCGATGCCGACCTGCTCATCGCGCTCTACCGGGCCATGGTGCTGCTGCGCCTCTTTGACAAAAAGGCCGTTGCATTGCAGCGCACCGGGCGGCTTGGGACTTATGCCGTTTCGCTCGGCCAGGAGGCGGTGTCGGTTGGGATAGCCAGTGCGATGCGGGAGGAAGACGTGCTGTTGCCTTCCTACCGCGACAATGGCGCACTGCTTTGGCGCGGCGTCAAGCTTGAAGAGATCCTGCTGTTCTGGGGCGGGGACGAGCAAGGCAATTGCTTCTCCGGACCGCCCCATGATTTTCCGTTCTGCGTTCCCGTGGGATCGCAGGCGCCTCATGCCGCCGGTGTCGCCTACGCCTTGAAGCTGCGCAAGGAGCCGCGTGTCGCCGTGTGCCTGTTCGGCGATGGCGCCACCTCGAAGGGCGATGTCTACGAAGCGATGAATTTTGCCGGCGTGCACAAACTGCCGGTCGTGTTCGTTGCCGCCAACAATCAATGGGCCATATCGGTACCGTTGCGATTGCAGACCGCTTCCGAGACGCTGGCGCAGAAGGCGATCGCTGCGGGATTCACCGGCGAGCAGGTCGATGGCAGCGACGTGGTGGCGATGCACGCTGCCGCCGACGAGGCCATTACCGCGGCCCGTGACGGCAAAGGCCCTCGCTTCATCGAGGCGGTCACCTACCGCCTCGGCGACCATACGACCTCCGATGACGCTTCACGCTATCGTTCGGTTGATGACGTCCAGGCTCATTGGAAGGAAGAGCCGATCGCCCGCTTGCGGGCCTATCTTGTTGGCCGGAAAATGTGGAGCAAAGCCGACGAAGACCGGCTCGCCACCGAGTGCCATGATCGCGTCGAGGCGGAGGTCGAGCGCTATCTGGCAGCGGCACCGCGGCGGCCCGAAACCATGTTCGATCACCTCTATGCCGATCTGCCCGAGGTGTATGCCGCACAGCGCCGTGAACTTGCGGGAGAGCACGATGGCTGAGGTCACGTTGGTGGAAGCCGTCAATCTCGCGCTCGGACGCGCGATGGAGGACGATCCGGATGTAGTCGTGCTTGGCGAAGACGTCGGCATCAACGGAGGCGTCTTCCGTGCGACGGCAGGCCTGCAGACGCGCTTTGGAGCGGAGCGCGTCCTCGATACGCCGCTTGCCGAACTCCTGATCAGCGGACTCTGCGTCGGCATGGCGGCGCAGGGGCTGAAGCCCGTCGGCGAGATCCAGTTTATGGGGTTTATTTATCCCTGCCTGGATCAACTGGTGAACCACGCATCCCGAATACGCAACCGCACCCAGGGACGGCTCACCTGTCCGATGGTTCTGCGCACGCCCCATGGCGCCGGCATTCGCGCGCCCGAGCATCATTCCGAAAGCACCGAGGCGATGCTCGCTCATATTCCCGGCTTGCGCGTCGTGATTCCTTCTTCGCCGGAGCGCGCCTATGGACTTCTCCTCGCCGCGATCCGCGACCCCGATCCGGTGGTCTTTCTGGAGCCAACGCGCCTATACCGCGCGGCGAAAGGCGAGGTGCAGGATAATGGCGAGGCCTTGCCGCTGGATCGTGCCTTTGTCCTCCGCCAAGGTCGCGACCTCACGCTGATCGGCTGGGGCGCTGTGTTGAAAGAGACCATGGCCGCGGCCGACGTGCTCTCTGCCGAAGACATCGCTGCCGAGGTCATCGATCTTGCCACGCTCAAGCCTTATGATGAAAGCACCGTGCTTGGCTCGATCGCAAAGACCGGACGTTGCGTCATCGTGCATGAGGCGGCACACACCGGCGGATTTGGAGCGGAGATCGCAGCCCTTATCGCCGAACATGGCCTGTCCTCGCTGCTCGCGCCTGTGACCCGCGTCACCGGCTACGACACCGTCATTCCGATGGCACGCCTCGAGCAATACTACATGCCTTCGGTTGAACGCATCGTCAGCGGGGCACGCAGGGTGTGCCAGTTCAGCTAAATCTCGACGGACTTCGTCCCATGCGCCAGTTCATGCTGCCGGATCTCGGCGAAGGTCTTGAAGAGGCGGAGATCGTCAGCTGGTATGTCAACGAAGGCGATCACGTCGTCACCGATCAGCCGCTCCTCTCCGTCGAAACTGACAAGGCGGTCGTCGAGATACCATCGCCGTCGAGCGGACGCATCGCGCACGTGTTTGGCGTCAAGGGCGATATCGTGAGGGTCGGCATGCCGCTCGTCGAATTTGCCGAGGGCGTCGAGCAGGACACCGGCACAATTGTCGGTGAACTCGGCAGCAGCGATCATCCGCCAACGAGAGGCATCTCCTCCGAGCGGCCGACCGGGCCGCAGCCTCAGGTGTTTCCGGCCGTGCGTGCACTCGCACGCAACCTCGATGTCCATCTTGAGAGCGTCGAGGCCACCGGACCCGGCGGCACCATCACACGGGCCGACGTCGAACGGGCTGCGAAGGGCATGTCCCCGGCCGGTTCCGCCGAGCCGCTGCGAGGCATGCGGCGCGCGATGGCCCAACGCATGACGGCAGCCCATGCGCAAATCGTTCCCGCCACGGTAACTGATGAAGCCGACATCGACGACTGGCCGACCGGCGAGGACGTGACGATCCGTCTGGTGCGGGCCATCGCTGCCGCCTGCAAGGCAGAACCCGCTCTCAATACCTGGTTCAATTCCGGCACGAGCGAACGGCGCCTCATCGCGCGTGTCGATCTCGGCATCGCCGTCGATACCGAGGGCGGCCTGATCGTTCCGGTGTTGCGTGATGTCGGAGAGCGCAGCGTATCTGACTTGCGGGCCGGCCTCGACCGCCTGCGGGCTGATGCAATCGCGCGCTCGATACCCCCTGAGGAGCTGCGTGGCGCGACCATTACGCTGTCGAATTTCGGGATGATGGGAGGCCGGTTTGCCAATCTGGTCATCGTGCCCCCGCAGGTGGCAATCATAGGAGCGGGGCGGATCTCCCAACAGGCCGTCGCGCATCGGGGCCAACCTGCGGTGCGGCGTGTGCTGCCGTTGTCGCTCACCTTCGACCATCGCATCGTGACCGGTGGCGAAGCGGCCCGCTTCCTGGTCGCACTCAAGTCGGAGCTCGAGCTGACGTCGTGAACCACCTCGTTTGCATCCGCTCTCAAGGGGAGTCGTTCAGCAGAGCCGAGCATCGCTGTCAGCCGCCGGTCGCGAAACCCGGAAAGAGCGTCATGCCGCCATCAATAAACAAGGTGGCGCCCGTGACGTAGTCGGCCGCATCCGAGACAAGCCAGGCGACGGCCTGGGCAATGTCCTCGGGTTCACCGATGCGTTTGTAGGGCACGAGAGTCATCAGCTCGCGGTAGGCTTCAGAGGTTTCCCAGGCCGGACGGTTAATCGGAGTGCGGATGGCGCCCGGCGCCACGGCGTTGGCCCTGACCGCAATCGGCGCCACTTCCTGTGCGATGCTTCGCATCAATTGCATCACTCCGCCCTTCGATGCGGCATAGTTGGCGTGACCGGCCCAGGGGATCTCCTGATGGACCGAGCTCATGAACACGATCTTGCCGGCGGCCACGGAAATTTCTGGCGCCACGCCGCGCCTCTTGAACTCCCGTACCGCTTCCCGCGCACACAGGAACTGGCCGGTCAGGTTGACGGCAATCACCTTGTTCCATTGCTCGGTCGTCATATCGAGCAAGGGCGCGTCGCGCTGCAGACCTGCATTGTTGACGGCGATGTGGAGTGTTCCGAAATGATCGACGGCCGTCGCGAACATTGCTTGAACCTCTTCTTCCCGGCTGACGTCCGCCTTGATCGCAAGCGCCCGCCGTCCCCCGGCTTCGATCTGGTGCGCCACCTCCTCTGCGGCTACGGGGTTGACGACATAGTTGACGACGACATCGGCGCCCGACGCGGCAAGACCCAGCGCAACCGCCTTCCCGATCCCGGAATTCGCGCCGGTAACCAAGGCTGGTTGTCCCTCCAGGACGATAGGGAAGCGGCTGGCGGGAAGCTGCCGCGCCCCGGGAGCCGCAGGCGCGGCCGGATCGGTGGTCGTTTCAGGCATGCTCGGCTCCCTCAAGTCCGCGAGTCCTTTGTCCGTCTTTGCTTGGCAGCGCTTTCTTTCCGCCGCGCTTTTCCGACGGCTTGTCGCGATGGGTGAGGTTATGGGCGGTGTTCACCATGGCGATGTGCGAGAATGCCTGCGGGAAGTTGCCGACCAGCCTGCGCCGGGCGACGTCATATTCCTCGGATAACAAGCCGACGCCGTTGCACAAGGACAGAAGACGCTCGAACAGCGCCTTGGCGTCCGCATTCCGGCCAACGAGGTGATAGGCATCCGCGAGCCAAAAGCTACAAGCCAGGAACATGCCTTCGCCCGGCGGCAAACCATCCTTGGCCGTGCCCGTGTCATAGCGACGCACGAATCCGTCTGCGACCAACACGCGTTCGATAGCGTCGATCGTGGATATCACGCGTGGATCGTCCGGCGGCAGGAAGCCTACGGCAGGGATCAGCAGCAGGCTCGCATCGAGCTGCCTCTCGCCATAGACCTGCACAAAGGTCGCGCGATCTCTGTCGTATCCTTGTCGACATACGTCGGCATGGATGGCGTCCCGTATCGCCTTCCACTCCTCTACCGGACCATGCATGCCGAATTCCGTAGCGGACTTGATTGCCCGGTCGAACGCCACCCATGCCATGATCTTCGAGTGGGTGAATTGCTTTCGGCCGCCACGAACCTCCCAAATTCCTTCATCGGGTTCGGTCCAGATCTCCTTGAGGTGTGCCAAGAGGGCGCATTCGATCGCCCAGGCTCTCTTGTTCTCGGGGAGGCCGCCGCGGCGCGCCTGATAAAGCGCATCCGTGAGCTCACCATAGACGTCCAGCTGCAGCTGGGTGTGCGCGGCGTTTCCAATGCGGACCGGCTTGGAGTTTTCGTAGCCGCAAAGCCACGGAACTTCCCACTCCGTCAGCCGGCGCTCACCGGAGACGGCATACATGATCTGAAGCTGGTTCGGACTGCCGGCGACCGCACGGATGAGCCAATCGCGCCAGGCGCGCGCCTCATCGTAATATCCTGCTGCCATCAGTGCGAGCAGAGTGAGAGTGGCATCGCGAACCCAGCAGAAGCGGTAATCCCAGTTTCTGGAGCCGCCGATCTCCTCAGGCAGCGAAGTGGTCGCAGCCGCGACGATGCCGCCACTTGGCCGGAATATCAGAGCCTTTAGCGTGATGAGAGACCGGAGAACATGGTCCGAATAGGGTCCGGCTGTTGCGCAACGGCCGGACCAGTCCCGCCAGAAGCACTCGGTGTGGGTAAGGAGATGGAAAGGGTCTGCAGCGGGCGCCTCTTCCTGATGAGAAATCTGATAGGAAAGCTCAAAGCTCCTCAGTTTGCCTTGTGCGATGATGAAGGAGCCCAACGTCCTCATCCCCTTCCCGTGGACCGGCACGTCGCTCCGCAGCACCAACTTTGACGCTCCGGCCACCAGCGATACAGCGCGATCATCAAGGCGGCTGACCCATGGTACAGTGATGCCGTACTCAAAGCGTACCGCAAGTTCGCTTTGCATCTCAACGCGACCCTGAAGGCCTTCAACGATCCGGACAATCCTGGACTCGCCGGGTTTCGGCGGCATGAAATCGGTGACGCGAACGCGTCCTTCGGCCGTGGTGAAAATCGTTTCAAGGATCAAGGTGCCCGGTCGATAGCGCCGCTCGACCGACTGCCACTGCGTGGGCGCCAGGCGCCAATAGCCGTTGTCCTCCGATCCGAGCAGCTTTGCGAAACAACTGTCGGAATCAAACCGTGGGAGACATAGCCAATCGATCGAGCCGTCCATCCCTATCAGGGCTGCGGTCTCGCAATCGCCGATGAGCGCATAGTCTTCGATTCGAGCCATAAGCAATCCCACTTATCCAAGCAGGTCGCTCCTGTTCCAGTTCCCTTCGCAGACGCCGCAGCGGGACTAGACTTAGGTTTAAGGCTATCTGGGTCGAGCCGGCGTTCGGCGCGGAGATCGAGTGCACTCTCCAAGGAGCAACGCCGGGTTAGATTCCCAGATAAGCGCGACGGACCTCGGGATCGTCAATGAGTTTCCTGGCGAGGCCGCTATGAACGATGCGACCGGTTTCCATCACATAGCCCCGGTCGGCCGTTGACAGCGCCAGATTAACGTCTTGTTCGACCAGCAACACCGTCACGCCTTCATCGCGTATCGTCGCCAGAACATCCGTCAACTGTTCCACGATGACGGGCGCCAGTCCCAAACTCATCTCATCGATCATCAGCAAGACCGGCGCCGCCATCAGGCCCCGTGCCATCGCGCACATTTGCTGTTCGCCGCCCGACATGCTTCCTGCGAGTTGATCTCGACGCTCCCGCAGACGCGGGAACAGCGTATACATCTTATCCAGATCGCGTGCGATCCCCGCCTTATCGTTTCGCCTGAAGGCGCCCATCAGCAAGTTGTCCTGTACACTCATGCGATCGAAAAGCTGACGACCTTCCGGAACCTGAACCAACCCTGCGACAAATGCCTGATCGGACGTCATCGGGACCAGATCCTGGTGGTTCATGACAATGCCGCCCGTGCAGGAAAGCACGCGCGACAGTGTACGCAGCAAGGTAGTCTTGCCCGCCCCGTTGCTGCCGACCAGCGCCACGATCTCGGCCGGGTAGACCTTCAGAGTGACATCGCGCAAAACCGGCATTCCACCATAGCCTGCGTTGACCGCACGTACGTCAAGCAGAGGCTCCGCCTTGACTGCCGACTCTTCGTTCATGCCCGCCTCTTGCCAAGATACGCCTCGATGACGGCCTGGTTGGCGAGCACCGCGCGGGGCTCGCCATCGGCAATCTTCTCGCCATGATGCAACACCAGCAGCCGATCCGACAGGCTCTTGATGGCCTTGATGACGTGTTCAATGACGAGAACGCTGATGCCCGCGTCACGGACCTTGCGGATCACCTCTATCACCTCTTCGATCTCGACGAGATTCAGCCCCGCCATGACCTCATCGCACAGGAGAACCTTCGGCTGCATCGCCAAGGCTTTTGCCAGCTCCAGACGTTTGCGGCCAGGGCCTCCCAATTCATCGGCGCGTTGATCGACATTCCCGCCCAGCCCGACGAAATCCAGCTGAGCGCGCGCCTGCTCGCGGGCTTTCGTCAGTTGGGCCTGTCCAACGCCACGTCCAAAGAGGGCGCCTACCGCGACATTGTCCAGCACCGACAAGCCGGGAAAAGGCCGCATGATCTGAAAGGTTCGTCCTATGCCCAGCCGTGCACGACGGTACGCAGGCAAGCGGCCAAGAGACCGTCCTTCAAAACGGATTTCGCCCGAGTTCGGAAAAAGCGTTCCGCTGATCAGGCTGATGAGCGTGGTTTTCCCGGCACCGTTCGGGCCGATCACGCCGAGAATCTCTCCTCGCTGCAGGATGAAACTTACGTCATCCACCGCGATCAGGCCCGCAAAGCGTCGGGTCACGTTCTTGATCTCGAGTATCGCGGTCACAGCCGGTGCGTCCGAACGTTTTCGGCGAAATACCGCCACCCCATCTTGCGGAAGCGCCGCGACATGTCCGCCAGACCGCGCGGCATCAGCACAACTGCGGCCACGACGACAACACCAAAGAAAAGGCCCGCGAGACGGGTAACCTCGCTCGAGAGAACTTCGGAGATCGCCGAGAGCGACAATGCCCCGACGACGGCCCCGAGAATCGTGCCGGGTCCTCCGAATACCGTCATGATGATCATCTTGACGTTCAGGCTGATGTCGAATGCACTCTCCGGATCGATAAACGTAACCCAATAGGCGTGAATGCCGCCGGCCAGAGCGCTGAATATGCCCGAGAGAGCAAATGCCAGCGTCTTGTACAATGTTGTATTGACACCCATCACTGCCGCGCCTTCCTCGTTTTCGCGGATAGCGATTAGCCCAAAACCGAAGCGGCTGCGCGTCAGCCAGAAAATGGTCAACGTAGCCAGAATAAGAAGGCCGAGCGACAGCTCGTAAAAGAGAGGATCATTGTTGAGCGGCGGCAAGACGAGTCCGATATTCTGGCCGGCCAATTTCACGTTGGAAACGATCGCGGTCATGACCTGGGCCAACGCCAGCGTAGCGATCGCAAAATAGTGACCTCTCAGCCGCAGAATCGGCACTCCGAGGAGAACGGCGAAGATGACCGCAAGCGCCGCGCCGAATATCAGACCGATACCGAACGGCAGTTGCCACTGCACCATCGCAATGCCAACACCGTAGCTGCCGAGCCCATAAAACACCGAATTGCCGAATGAGGCGTAACCGGTGTAACCCCCAATGATGTTCCAGCCCTGAGCCAAAACCGCGAGCAGGAGGGCATTGATGCCGAACTGGATCAGAACATCCGATCCGAACCAGGGCACGGCCGCAAGAACGGCAAGCGCCGCCAGCATGAGCGCGATGCGCAGCGCTCTCATGCTGCTTTCCCAAGCAGGCCGTTGGGCCGCACCATCAGCACCAATACCAGCACACCAAAGCTTGCCACGTCGGCGTAGGTCGAGCCGACGTAAAGTGCAGTCAACGATTCGAGGATTCCCAGAAACAGGCCGCCGACGATCACCCCGAGAGGATTATCCAGCCCGCCAATAATCGAGATGGCAAACGATTTTGCCGTCAGTGCCGCACCGATGTAGGGATTGATTTGCGATACCGTTCCGTAGAGGCCTCCCGCCATTCCGGCCAGCGCGATTCCGATCCCGAAAGTCGTGGCGTAGAGATGCCGAGGCTCAACGCCGTAGAGGCGAGCCGCCACCAGGTTCTGCGCGGTGGCGCGGATGGCACGCCCCAATCGTGTGTGCAGAAGGAACAGCCACATGCCAACCGTCAGCGCGATGGCAACGCCGAAAGCCAGAAGCCGCGCCAGCGGCAACACGACCGGCCCCAGGACGATGCTGTCGCCTGCATAGGCGGGGTTAATGGTACGAAAGTCGGCCGAGAACACGAGCTGGGCCAGATAGGTCAGCACGACCTCCAGCCCGAAAGTGATCAGCAACGTGTTGAACATGGGCGCGCGGACGATCAAATTCAGGAGCCCACGCTGTACGCCATACCCGATGGCAAACATCGCCGCCGCAGTGATCGGCAACCCCAGAAACGGGTCGACATGCGCGTACGTGTAGAGATACCACGACACGTAAGCGCCGAGCATGATGAATGCACCGTGTGCCAGATTAACGATATTGAGTACGCCCCAGACGAGCGCGAGACCGAGAGCCATCACCGCGTACAAGCCGCCCGAAAGAATGCCGTTGATGAGGATTTGCTCAAGCAGATCCACGTCGTCCTCTTTCAGCCGACCGATCGTTCGATCCGCTTAGCGTGCGTCCCAGGCCGGCATGGGATATTTCGGCTCCGTGATCTTGCCGTCCACGCCGTAGATTGCGACCAGCGCGTTTCCTTGAACCTGAACAACGATCTGCGGCAGGTCGATCTGACCGTTTTCGTTGAACGCAACGCGGCCGTAAAGGCTGTCGAATTTCACCTTCGACAACGCTTCTCGCACCTTCTGCGGATCGGTCGAGCCTGCATTTTCCACGGCTTGCACCAATGCTTCCACGTCGGCTACGCCGGAAGCAGCGTGGTAATCAGGATCATAGCCAAACTTTGCCTTGTAGGCCGAGGCGAACTTTGCAGCGTCGCCAAACCAGCGATCCTTCAGTTCGGCGGAAGGCAGCCAAGCGGTCATGCCGAAAGCATAGTCCGCATCCTTGCCCAGGGCCTTGCGGAAATCTTCGCTGGGAACACCCACCGTGAAGGAATACATCTTCGGCGCGACAGCAAGGCTCTTGGCCTGTCTCACGAAGTTCAGGATTTCGGTTTCATGGCCCGCCACCAGCACCGCATCGATGTTCTTGCTCTTGATCTGCGAGAGCAGCGAATTGAAGTCGGTGGCGTTCGTGCTGTACCGCTCGTCCATGGCCAGCGAGAGGCCCGCCTTTTCCAATTTCGATCGCGTGCCCTCGGCCACCGAGACGTCGAAGGCATCGTCGGCATAAAGCAGAGCCACTGATTTCGGGGCTGGATCGAGCCCCTTCATCATGTCCACGGTCGAGCCAAAATAGTTGCTGGCCGGCGCCAGCGTTCCAAAAATATACTTGAACTTGCGGGCGAATATCTGGTCGGACGCGCCACCACCCTGAACCATCGGAATCCTGTACTTTTCGGACACGGCCGAATCCGCCAGTGCAAAATTGCTTGCGAATGGCCCCAGCAGGAAATCCACCTTGTCCTGAGAAACCAATTGAGTGTACTGGCGCACACTCAAATTGACGTCCGACTGATTGTCGTACAGCTTGAGGTCGAGCTTGTGTGATTCATTGCCGACCTTGACTCCGCCCGCAGCGTTGATCCTGTCGATCGCGAACTGATAGGCGTCGCGGTAGTAGCGGCCGGTATTGGCAACCGGACCCGTGAGCTGCACAGACGCTCCCAGGACGATTTCTTTTGCCATTGCCGGACCTGACGGCATCGTAACGGCAGCGGCCGCCAACAAAAGGGCTGAGACGGTGGATGTTTTCAGCATGGTACGATCCTTCCTGCGTGCTATCCTTCCTGCGCCCGTGTTTTTCGCATTGGAGTAACGTTATTTTCCATGTGCTCCGGTTTGACCGCGACGAGCATGCTGCAAGGCGGATGATGCAAAACCGATTCGCCGACCGATCCGTTCAGCCAGCGTGCAAGCGTGCCTTGATCTCGATGGCCGACGATGATCAGGTCCGCCTTCATTTCCCTTGCGGTCAGAACTATCTGTTCGGCAGGATTGCCGTACCTGATGTCGTTCGTTGCCGTGCATCCGACGCTCTGCAGACGTTTCACGCCGGCATCGAGCACCGACTGCATGACATACCGCCGGTTGTCGGGAATGAAAGCCATCCCTTCGACGACAAGCATGTTCTCGGAGAGGTCTATGATTGCGAGAAGATGAACCGTCGCACCCGACGCCGAGGCCAAGCTCTTCGCCTGGGCTAAAGCTTCGCGGCCATCGAGCGACCCGTCGTAGGCCAGGAGAATTTTTTTGTACATGCCTCGATCTCCTTGTTGTCCGTTGAGGCAGTGTCCGCGCGTGTCAGTCAACGCACCTCTTGACTTCGCTGGTCCTGACCTTCCGGATTTCTGCGACGATACCTACGTTCCCCCTTTGCTGGCTCTCGAGCCCGACGGCTTTTCCCGCACCCAACAGCGCCATTGGAGCGTCAAGCTGGCCGGCGACGGATGCGAATGGGCGCCAAGGATGACGGCAGCTCGCCGCCATAAACTCCACGCCAAATGGACAGTGTTGGGTATCGGTCGCTTTTGATCTGGCGCATCTTCTCGAACAGACGGTTTCTCAACCTGGGCATATTCACCGGCATCTTTTTCATCCCGTTCTCCTGTCCAACCATGCCTTCAGGCAACTAGTCATACGCTCACCCCGGCCGACGCATCCGCGCGTCCGTCATGCATCCCATCCTTTTCGCCGCGGAGTGAATCACTCGGCACGAAGCCGGAGGAAGCTCGCTGGCAACAACATATGCTCGAAATAATTTTTGACGAACGAATAATTTAAGCTCTTGATATCTACGAATTAGATATGAAGAGGTGTTTCCGATGGACACGGAGCTGGCGAGAACCTTTCTGACGGTTGTTTCGAGCGGAAACTTCATCAGCGCCGCGGACCGGCTTCATGTCAGCCAGTCGACTGTGAGCACGCGGATCCATACGCTCGAAGACCAACTCGGTTGCGTGCTCTTCGTCCGCAACAAAGCCGGCACGACGCTGACATCTGCTGGCCGGCAATTTCAGCGGCACGCGGCCACGCTCGTTCGGACGATAGAGCAGGCGCGCCATGATATCGGAATTCCTGAAGGCTTTGGTGGTACGCTGGTTGTCGGCGGCCGAATGGGCCTGTGGGAGGAATTTTTGCTGAAGTGGCTTCAGCTGATGCGTGAGGCCAGACCGGAGATTTCCGTTCGTGCGGAGAGCGGCCTGGAGCCAGAACTCATGCAAGGCCTCATCGACGGTCGAATTGATATCGGCGTCATGTACACCCCCCAGAGTCGACCGGGATTGAAGCTCGAGCAACTATTCGAGGAAAAGCTCGTCATGGTTTCGACGGATGCAAAGAGCAAGCCTGAGCCCCGGCCCGGCTATGTCTATGTGGACTGGGGACCGGAGTTCTACGCCCGACACAATGCCTGCTTTCCGAATTTTGGTCCTCCGCTGACTGCGAATATCGGCTGGCTCGGACTGCAACACGTGCTGGAGAATGGCGGCTCCGGCTACTTTCCGGAGCGTATCGTGCGGCCTCATCTCAAGGCAAAACGACTGAATCTAATCGGAAACGCGCCCGAATTTTCGATGCCTGCTTACGTCGTTTATCCTCTTGACTGCGATCGCGACCTCTTCGGGATCGCGCTTGAGATCATGCACGGGATCGCGAACTCGAAAGCGGCAACGACAGTTGCCAGGAATCCCTCGAGGCGTTCGCGAAGAACGCGCTAGTTCCCACTTTCCGAAGTTCGTACACCATTTCAGCAACCACCCTTTACGAACTTCGGAAAGCCATGGGCACTAGCAAACTTACGATTCTAGTGCCGCTTTTCGATTTGAAGTCCCTGGCTTCATTTCGCCGCTTGCAGTGCGGGGACTTCGAATCGGCGGCACTAGTTGGGCGCGCACCACAAATGGCGGCGATGCCGGCGTTGGCTCGCACTCCATTCCGGGCGAGCGGGGCGTAAGCGAGGGGAGCGAAACAATTATTAGTCGATCCATCGATCGATTTTCTGAATAGAAAGAGTCAATATTTCTCGCTTGCCAAATAGACCTGAGGAGCAAGAAGATGGCCCCAGTCGCTGTGCCGCGAAGGGATACGCGGACCTGGCGTTCACCCGGCCACAGAAGGATGGGAGATGTGAAATGACCGAAGTTTCTCGTCTCGAGTCGAAGTACGATGCCTTTCTGTTCGCCTCACTTTGTGAAAACGATGAATTGCCTCTCACCGTTTTGTCTGTGCTGGCGCGGCAAGACCTCGATCCGTGGCAAGAGGCTGATCGTCTGGCGCGGTTATCAGAAGAGCAGGCAATAAACAGTCTCGCATCAAGGATATGGAAATCGAACAGTGAGCGCTGGTCACCCTCGGAGGCAAGTATCCTCGCGATCCGCGTGATACAGCTTCTGCCATCGCACGGCGGCATCAGGTCGGACCGCAACTCGACCGAAGATGGCGACGGCAGAATGATGTGGCTGGTCGTAGGCATGCTGGCGGCCTCAATTGCCGCATCCGGAGACGGCATCAGAAACTCGCTCGAGAGTTCCGGCAATCCGGACCATCACGTCAGCGCGGTCGCACCGCCAGAAGCGTCGCCGCTATCGTCCCGGGGCGTTGCTACCGATTAGGAACGCCGAGACAATTTTCGGGAGCCATGCTTATGGGCAGGAGAATTGCGGCTGCAAACGTCAGATTGAAGCGGGCATACAAGAACCCGGCTGCAGAGGATGGCATCCGGATCTTGATCGACCGCTTGTGGCCGCGCGGCGTTGCGAAGGCAAATGCCGCGATCGATCTGTGGGCCAGGGACATCGCTCCCAGCACCGCGCTACGGAGGTGGTTCGGCCATGACCCCGCTCGCTGGCAAGAATTCCGACGCCGTTACTCGGAAGAGATCCATCGGCACCGCGACCGGCTCGACGAGCTGCGCACGCTCGCTGAAAGAGGCCGGATTACGCTCGTTTTTGCGGCGCATGACGAAACTCACAACGACGCGGTGGTCTTGCGGGACATCCTTCTCGGTCGAACCTCCGCACGGAAGTCCCAACCTGCAGAAGCCGAAGCATAAGAAAGTTGCCTACGGGCGATCACCGCGTTCCTCATACCACGCCTATCGTCAGGTCGCGGGTCTGACCTTAACCACGGTCAATTTGCGACGCTCGCCTGTTCTGGTATGGAATGAAATGGTTTGATTGACGGAAAGCCCCAGAAGCGCGGCGCCGACCGGCGTTAAGACCGACACGTGCCGGCGAGCAAAGTCCGCATCAATCGGATAAACCAGGATGATCTCCTGAACCTTCCCGGTTTGCTCGTCGCGAAATTCGACCGAGCTGCCGAGATTGACGATGTCCGGACGCAGTTTTTCCGCCGGAAGGATATGGGCGCGGTCCAGCTCCTCACGAAGATATTCGGACACTTCGACCATTGGCCCGCTCGTCAGCGACGAGAGCGCGGACAGTCTGGCAAGGTGATTCGCATCAATTGCAATTGGCGGTCTCATGCCGGTAATCCTCTCTCTATGCATGCCGTACTGGTGATCGTTCGCCGACCCAACTCGCTCTTTCTAAAGTGGCCTTGAAGACGCGCGTGGTCTCGTCGTGCGATGATGATCGGAGGAAAATGTTCGCTCATGTCTATTCCAGTCCTGGTATCCGCGGATTTTGCATCAGCCGTCAAAGGATGACGCAGCTTGTCATGACCGCTTCCGTTCTGAACGGCTCAGCCGCGTCCTTCGGCATTTTGCAGATCAGATCGACGAGGTTGTCGGTATAGCCGCCCAGGACGTTTAGTTGATTATGGCAATGCGCACCCGAAAGCGCGATGACTTCCAGGCCCGTCTTCGCGTCAGCAAGTTGGGTCATGTATACAAACGACCTTAATGCGTGGTCGCTCGACAGCTTCATGTTTTTTAGATTGTGGTCAGCAACGGCACGAGCAACGCTGCTCGCGGAATCCAGACAAAGCCGGCTCATTTCGCTTGTCCTGCTAATCATCACTTGCTCCTCTGTCACAATGATCGGATCTCGCGGCCGAGGTGCTGGACTGGGTCGCCGTCACCGTTCGAAGGCGACAGACTTCACAACCGTCACTTTCGGCCGCGTCTTGCCGTCGTGCGACGGCTGCGCTTGCTGGCTCAAGCGCGAGCGATCGCGAAGCGCCTGCTCCGGAACATCGCAGTCAAGCAGAGCTACATTTTTCTTGGAAATTTCAACCCGGACAACCAAAGGGTAGCCCGGGCTACTTGCCGATTTGCAAGAGTCCCGCGCGACAAAGGTCTTTTTGGTCAAGCGCAATGATAATCATGGCTCATAGTTGGCGAGACAATCCATGAAATCAAGCCTGCGATCCACCGCCGTGCCGTTTTGTCGCTGTTTAGCCGCCCGATTCATCTTCCTCGACATCAAGCTCGTTTGTCGCCGGCAACCCTTCGCCTCGATATCTCGCGGGCGATCTCGTCTCCTCTTATGTATCAAGTTTTGCGAATTTAACCGTCAACATTTCTCGCTTGTAAAAATTGAAGACGGGCCGAGAGTACCATTAACGACATGGGGCATGGGCAGCAGCAAGTGAGGTAATCAAGCCATGACTTCTGTCGAATACGCAGCCCATGGTCCAAACGACACACACAGTCGCCGTGCCGGCTGGCGGCGCTATGTCTATTCGACCAACCACAAAGATATCGGCACGATGTATTTCGTGTTCGCGATATGCGCAGGGCTGATCGGCGGGATTCTTTCGGTCGTGATCCGGATGGAATTGCAGCAACCGGGGCTGCAGATTTTCTCCAATACACATACCTATAACGTGTTCGTGACCAGCCATGGGCTGATCATGATTTTCTTCACGCTCATGCCGGCGATGATGGGTGGATTTGGCAACTGGATGGTACCGCTCATGATCGGCGCGCCGGACATGGCGTTTCCGCGAATGAACAACATCTCGTTCTGGCTACTGCCCTCATCGTTTGCGCTGCTCATCATCTCGATGTTCGTCGGGGGAGAGCCGGGTTCGCATGGCGCCGGCACCGGCTGGACACTCTACGCGCCGCTATCGACGTCCGGACATCCCGGCCCGGCGGTCGATTTCGTCATCCTGTCGATCCACCTGGCCGGCGCATCCTCGATCTTGGGCGCAATCAATTTCATCACCACCATTTTCAACATGCGTGCCCCCGGCATGACCATGCACAAAATGCCACTATTCGCATGGTCGGTCCTTGTGACGGCGTTTCTGCTGCTGTTGTCACTGCCCGTACTCGCCGGCGCGATTACCATGCTCCTGACCGACCGCAATTTCGGGACGACGTTCTTCGCCGCGGAGGGCGGTGGAGATCCGGTGCTGTTTCAGCACCTGTTCTGGTTCTTCGGCCACCCGGAAGTTTACATCATGATATTGCCGGGTTTCGGAATCATCAGCCAGGTGGTTTCGACCTTCAGCCGCAAGCCTGTCTTCGGCTATCTCGGAATGGTCTATGCCATGGTCGCAATCGGGTTCATTGGCTTCGTGGTCTGGGCCCATCACATGTACACCGTCGGGATGTCGAGTAGCGCTCAGGCTTTTTTTGCGCTCTCGAGCATGGTGATCGCGGTACCGACTGGCGTCAAAATCTTTTCATGGATCGCGACCATGTGGGGAGGCTCGCTCAGATTTCAAACGCCGATGTTGTGGGCGATCGGGTTCGTCTTCGTGTTCACGATCGGCGGCGTGACCGGCGTGGTGTTGGCCAATCCGGGCGTCGACCGGACGTTTCAGGACACTTACTACGTCGTCGCACATTTCCACTATGTGCTGTCCTTGGGCGCCGTTTTCTCGATCTTCGCAGGCTGGTACTACTGGTTTCCGAAAATCACCGGCTACATGTATTCTGAAACCCTGGGCAAGCTGCACTTCTGGCTGACCTTCATCGGCGTCAATCTCGCATTCTTTCCAATGCATTTCCTCGGACTATCGGGAATGCCGCGACGCATCGCCGATTATCCGGATGCGTTCGCGGGCATGAACCAAATCTCCTCGATTGGAGCTTATGTCTCTGCAGCGGGCCTGGTTGTTTTCTTTGTGGGCCTTGCGTTCGCATTTGTCCGTAAAGAGAGGGCTGCGGACAACCCGTGGGGGCCCGGCGCGACCACGCTCGAATGGACCCTATCTTCGCCGCCGCCATTTCATCAGTTTGAGGTCTTGCCCCGTGTCGCCTGATCGACAGTCTTGCGGTCCGAGCCGGGCATTCTCATTCTTTGAGTCAGTCGACCCGACGCTAGCCGGAGAATACCTGGAGATCAGATCGGCGTCGAAAGTGAGTTGGAGTACGCGCCATGACAAAAGAACCCATCAACGAGCGTGACAAGAGACAGTTGGATCTGCAGTTGGATCGGGAGTTGCTAGATACCTTTCCGGCGAGCGATCCGCTGTCCATCACCCGCTTTCCCCGTGAACGGCGCAGGGCGGAAAAGCCGCGAATGCGCAGCGATACCGCCAGCGCGCCATCCGACTCTTCTAGCAAGATACGACATCAAGCACCAGGGTAGTGCCTGAAGTTCCGCCGCGCCGTACGCTCTCGCAGTCCTTCGTGTGACGCAGGGCGGCGTATGTGCGATGACTCGGAAATAGCCCTGTGCGGTTGAGAGGAGGGATGTCTCGTGTCTGACCGGTTGCTTGGAACGTTCAACGAGCGCATTAGCCGCTTACAGGCAGTGACTCAACGTTGGCCATCCTGGGGAGGCGCCGCCATTGTCGCCCTCTTCGTCGTAACCGCAGCCTTGACATTCGATGCATTGACCCCGCAGATAATCTCGGTCGGCACTCTATATGCGGGTCTGGTCCTTCTGGGTTTCTGGTTTCCCAAACCGAAGGCAGCCCTCGCTCTTGCGCTGCTCGCAACGCCTCTGATCATCGCAGGATATTGGGTAACCATCCCTGACAGCATACCGGCATGGCAGGCATGGTTGAATCGTGCTCTCGCCATTGGGACTGTCTGGTTTACGGCAGTCTTCGTGTGGCACATCCGTGTCCTTGAGGGAAACCTGCAGCGACAGATGGACATCACCAAAGCGCTTTCGCGCGAAATGACTCATCGTGTGGGAAACCACCTGCAGCTCGTTTCTTCGTTCTTGATGCACCAGGCCCGCACCAGCTGCAATGAAGAGGTACGCCGCGCGCTCGAACGTGCGGGCTCACGTGTGATGGTGATTGGAAATATTCAGCGGCTGTTGTCGCATTCCGTACCTTCGCGCATGATCGATTCGAGAGAGTTCATCATGACGGTCATCGACGAGGTGCGCTCGGCTTTGCCAAACTCCAATCAGGTTGACATAGTGGCGCAGGCCGATTCCGCGGAGCTAACGTCCATGCGCGCAATCGCCATCGGGGCCTTGTTGCTGGAACTCATCAACAACGCGCTGAAGTATGCGTTCCCCGAGGATATGAAGGGAATGCTCACCGTCAATTTTACTGTTTCGGGCAACAAGAACATAATCGAGTTTGAGGACGACGGCATTGGCATTGCTCACGGACATACCCCCGACGGGTTTGGCACCAGGAACGTAGAGGACCTCGCACGCCTGCTGGAAGGGTCGATAACCTGTCAACCCGCGTGCAAGTCAGACAGTCGGCCGGGTACCAAATGGCGGCTGGTGATCCCAGCATGAAGTAGCAAGCTCGTCCTACCCGGAAAATGCAGGTAAGTTGCCGGCGCTACTGTCCGAGCCGCCGGCAGTCATCCCCGCGTTTTCGCTCCTCGTCGATGCGCTTCGGTACCGGCGCGAGTGATTGCTGCATGCCGTGTCAGCAGACGTACAAGAGCTGACCAAGCCCGGTGAGCTCGATAATTTGGTCCTTAGTTAAATGTCTAGCGCTCCTAAAGGAGCGTTATCCCGTTCTGTCCTGAGACGATTGAGATCGAAATTTCCTGAATGCGCGATCGGTTGCCATAAATCGCTTCAGCATCGGAGCGATCAATTCGTCGGGTTATTGAGTGTCCGCTTTCGCGCTTAATCACTTCGGCACAAGCTCCAAGATCTCGATCGACCGCAGCCGAGACCACTTTGATCGCGCAGATATCCGATTTGCTCGCCCCAATATCCAAATCCACGACGCGCGCGTAGTCGACCTGTACCAATGGGTCTGTGCGCGGTATCTCGCTGGCGTGAGGGTGCAGAAACAAAGGCAAAGCGCGGTTGAGCTCGGCTCTCGAGCGAATCTCCGAACGGATCACGCTGGCCTTCCAAATCCTGTCCCGCCCACAAGCAATCCGAGGGGCGAAACTGGCGGAGAGAGTGTCAGTCAATCCCCATTGAAAGATCAAGCATTTTCGACCTTGCTAGACCAAAACCCACCGTTTGAGCTCCGGCCGGAAAATAGCCGGGCCGACTTGGCAGTCTCTTCAGGGACTTCGCCCGGGGCCAAGTGCGCTCGGTCTCCTGAATTGGTGTGGGTGGGAGGCTCAGAACGGGCGCATAGCCCGTTCTGAGTTTTTCCGTCGACGAGCATTCGTCCGCGGAGACTCGGCTCGATCTGCCCTGCGCCTACCTCGTCGGCTTGGGCGGGCAGAAAGGCCCGTGGCAAGGCGGCGGCGGGGGCGGCGGCGGCACCGGGATGTTCGGCACCGTGTTGGTCGGAGCGGGCTTCGGGGTGAAGTCCGGCTTCGGGATGGAAGGAGTCGTGCCGTTGCCCGCCGCCGCCAGCGACGGGAACAGCACGACTGCGAGGATCAGTGCGGTCTTCGACATGATGTCGATCTCCTATGCCGAGCACCATCGCTCGGTGCGGACACAGAGACAGACGCGACGGGAGGACATTGCGAACCAGTCCTCCGACGCACTCGAATAGGGACCCAAATTGCGATCCTCGGCTTTTGTGCAGATAACGGGATCCAGAGTTGTCCGGAGCCGAAAGGGGCGAAGAGAGAACCCTTTTTCCTGCAAATTTCCGCAAATTTGCAAGGTCCCATCCGCATAGCCATCTAAAGGTCGGGTGGGGCGACTTTTCGCGAGAGATCAGATTATGAGTCTCCATCATCGCTTCATTCACACTATGGCCAGCGTCTGGGTCGCAACATACGCCGGTAAGCGGGACGGGCTTGCCGCAGAACTGAAGGAAAAGCTCGAATACGGAGACGAGGTCGATCTCGGCCCGACGGTATCCCGCTATTTGAACTTCGACCTCACGAAGTCGCAGCACCTGGCGCCGATGCGCCTCGTGTTTTGGGAAGGCGTCGTCTGCGGCGACTATCCTCTGCATTTCCTGCGTTGGTGGGAAGACGCCTACTCGGCCTACGATCTCGTTGATTCGACGAAGCGCGAAAAGGCCGAAATTCGGACGCTGCTCGCCGAAGCGAAGTTCCTGTTCAAGGACGCGTCGAACGCCGCGTATCCCCGATACGGGGCCGCTCGCGAGCTGTTGCTCGGCTTCGCGATCGCCGTCGAGCGGCAGACTCTTGGTGCGGACGACAAGCGGATCGAAAAAGGCCTGAAGCATCTCGAGGCGGCAATCACCCAGTTTCGTACCTTGAAACCCGATCAGACCGCGCTTTCGACGTCGGACCATTTCCACATCGCATCGGCCGTGCATATGACCGACTGGTTGCTCTCGGAGCTGAGCGCAGCCGACGCTCAGGAGCGCCGCCAAAGCACCCTCAGAAGGCTGGCCGAACTCGGCGCCATCAAGAGCTACGCGTGGCTCGCAGATGTCACCGGCAACTGGGTCTATGCATATAACGTTGCGGAGATCTACGGCGGACTTGGGCATCCGGATCTCGAGCAAGCGACCCTGCAGGCGATCAAGCTTAATCCCCGACTGGCTGATTTCGAGGCAAACACCGAATTCGATGGCGTCGACGAGCCCCTGAGGAATGCGCCCGCATTGAAGGACGTTCTTCCCAAACTGTCCGAAAAGTACGGTGATTGGCTGAAAGAACGTGCGGCCGCCTATCATCAGCACCTAAGCACGTACCGCGAAGATGTCACGAAAGGACTGAAAGCCATGCTGAAGCAAGTTGGGCGAAAGCTGCCGAGCGGTCTGTCGACGCAGCGCGTCACGAAAGTCCTCTCGCTTCTGCTAGGCTTCGCGATCGGGCTGCTTCTATATTTCGATGGGCTCGCTGCGATAGCCAAGCCGATCTTTTGATCGGCGTCGCGTGAGGTTCCAGCTTCTTCAAGCCGACCTGCGTTGAAGCCTTGTGACCGACTTTTTCGTCGCCGGCCCCGTGGCCGACGATCGTCATCAACATCGCTTGTCGGCCGCTCGCGGCCTTCAGGGATTCTCGCCCAGTTTGTTCGCCGGTCCCCTGCGCCGAAGCGTCGGCGGGACCGGCACGTCGTGTCACCGCTGTTTACGTTTCCGCCCTGCTGTTGGAGAACTCAAAAAAAGAGCTCGGCGAAATACGCCGAGCTCTAGTGCGGCGCTGCGTTTCATCGAGCGCCGTGTACCCGGCGGGAGAAGCCGGATTCGCTGACAGACATCACCGCCCAATTCCCACCCTCGGACGATCCCTGGGATTTTCGATTGTTCGCCGTGAAGGCTGGTTGCCACAATTTAAAATGGTGGCAGTATTACTGATGCTTTGCCAATTTTTGGGACGCCTTCGATTTAAGCGCTCTACGCTTGAGGGTAGCGGTGAGAAACTTACCCCTTGCCTTCGGACACTCAGCGGATTGCTGGTCTCGAATTGGCATTTGGTTTTCAATCGGCTTTTTGCGTCTTTTCGGCATAAAAAGATTTCCTGATCAGACGATCTCCTAGGATGAGAGCCGCTCTTCAGTTCCTTCGTCCGAAACAAGATGATACGTCTTGGCAACGATCAACCAGGCTTCTGCTGCTTTCATGAATACAAGTTGATCAACGTAACTTTTGCCGGAAATCAGGATCGCCGCGGTCAGGGTTGCGCTGTCTTTCGATGGAATCGTTACGGAAATGAGCTTTTCGTCTCGCTTTGCATTTGCGCTTTGCGGAGCGACGCGATTGCGAACAATATCGAAATAATCCGCTATTGGAGTGACCGTCAGGGAGCCACCAGCAACGTAGAACATGCTAGCCGATCTGTGAAAGATGCGACCGAGCTTGCCAATGCTCGCAGGCGCTTCGGCTATCGCCGGCTGTTCGTCCTGCTGCGCCAACATGGCGAGCCGTCCGGGCTAAACCGAATCTACCGTCTCTATCGGGAGGAAGGCCTCAGCGTCCGCAAGCGCCGGACCCGCCGCCGCGCGGTGGGTGTTCGGGCGCCAATCCTGGTCGAGGCTCGGCCGAATGCCCGTTGGTCGCTGGATTTTGTCCATGACCAGTTCGCCAGTGGTCGCCGCTTCCGGATCCTGAACATCGTCGATGACGTGACCCGGGAATGCCTGGCGGCAATCCCCGACACCTCGCTCCCGGGACGGCGGGTGGCGCGCGAACTGACGGCGCTGATCGCCCGTCGCGGCAAGCCTGGCATGATCGTCTCGGACAACGGCACCGAGTTCACCTGCAACGCCATGCTGACCTGGTCGGAAGACCACCAGATCGCCTGGCACTTCATCGTACCGGGAAAGCCGATGCAGAACGGCTTCTGTGAAAGCTTCAACGGCCGGATGCGCGACGAGCTTCTCAACGAAACTCTGTTCTTAGGCCTCGATCACGCCCGGGCCAGAATTGCCGCTTGGGCCGCCGACTACAACAGCCAACGCCCGCATTCTTCGCTGGGCTACCTGACGCCTGCGGCCTATGCCGCCAACCTCACCGCAACGTGCGACCGGCTGCGCAACCCCGACCAGCTCCGCCGATCGCACGTTGCTCACCCCGCGCCAAACGGCGTAACATCCGCTGAGGCTCTAATCGCCACTGGATGAAACTTCGGAGGCAGGTCACTTTCACCTTCTTTGCTTCCAAGCCTTAGGACGAGCCCTACTGAAGCCCACCAATCAAAATATACTTAAGGTCGGTATATTCTTCGATCCCATGCCTCGACCCCTCCCGACCCAGTCCGGATTCCTTCACCCCGCCAAAAGGTGCGTTGTCGACGCTGAGATTGACCGAATTGATCCCGACCATTCCGTATTGCAAGGCTTCCGCGATACGGAATGCGCGCGATAGATCTCGGGTGTAGAAGTAAGACGCTAGTCCGGCTGGGCTGTCGTTCGATTGCTTAATCACGTCCGCTTCATGGCTGAACCTATACCGCCCGGACAACATGAGGGTCCACGTCGACTTCAAGCACTATTTCGATGGGAGCGCGGCGCAGTTGCCCCAATGCGTCGCCGATGACATTGAGCAGAAGTGGGAAGAAGCCGGCCACTGAACCGCCCCGGGTTTGCCGGAGGCCATTTGGTTTAAGTTATGCCGCCATGGCCGGCTGTTCCAGCATGGCGTAGTAGCGTTGCTCGGCTTCGGCTGGCGGTATGTTGCCGATGGGCTCCAAGAGCCGCCGGTTGTTGAACCAGTCGACCCATTCCAGCGTCGCGAACTCGACGGCCTCGAAGGTGCGCCATGGCCCGCGCCGATGGATCACCTCGGCCTTGTAGAGGCCGTTGATGGTTTCGGCGAGAGCGTTGTCATAGGAATCTCCGACGCTGCCGACAGAGGGCTCCACGCCGGCTTCGGCCAGGCGCTCGGTGTATTTGATAGAGACGTATTGGCTGCCCCTGTCGCTATGGTGCACGAGCCCGCCGCGATGGACCGGCCGTCGATCATGCAGTGCCTGCTCCAGCGCATCGAGCACAAAGCCCGCATGCGCCGTGCGCGAGGCTCGCCAGCCCACGATCCTGCGGGCATAGGCGTCGATCACAAAGGCGACGTAGACAAAGCCGGTCCAGGTCGCGACATAGGTGAAGTCGGAGAGCCAGAGAACGTTCGGCCTTGGCGCCTTGAACTGGCGGTTGACGTGATCCAGCGGGCATGGCGCGGCCTTGTCGCTGATCGTGGTCTTGACCGGTTTGCCGCGGATAACCCCTTGCAAACCCATGTCCCGCATCAGTCGCGACACCGTGCAACGGGCAACATCGAAGCCTTCACGCTTGAGCTGCCGCCAGACCTTGCGCGCGCCGTAGACGGAGAAGTTTTGATCGAAGACGCGCCGAACCTCAATCTTCAGCGCGGCGTCCTGCCTGGCGCGCGCCGACCGCTTGGCCGGATCGCGCCGTTTGGCCACATGGGCGTGATAGGTCGAGGGGGCGATCGGCAACACCTTGCAGATCGGCCCGACCCCATGCGCCCCACGATGATCGTCAATGAAGGCGATCATGGCTTGGACCGGCGGTCGAGCTCCGCCATCGCAAAATAAGCGCTCACCTTGCGCAGGATCTCGTTGGCCTGCCGAAGCTCGCGGTTCTCCCGCTCGAGCGCCTTCAGCTTCTCGGCCATGTCGGTCGGAACGCCGGCCCGCTGTCCGCTATCTACCTCGGCCTTCTTGACCCAGTCATGCAGCGTCTGCGGCGTGCAGCCGATCTTGGCCGCAATCGAGGTCACCGCCGCCCAGCGCGAGGGGTGCTCGCTCGCGTGATCCAGAACCATCCGAACCGCACGGGCCCGGACCTCGGGTGAAAACTTGTTCGTCGTCTTGCTCGTCATGGCTCCATCCTCTCAGGAGTTGGAGCCTCCGGCAAACCCGGGGCGGTTCACCACGTCGGGCGGCTCTGACCCAGATACAACAGTGAGGAAGCGGTTCTGTCGGGCGGCCTTCGAGACGCCTTTGGCCTCCGCCGCGACGAGTAGAGCAGATCACAATGCCGAGAGTGGTCTCGCCGACCTGCCGTCAAAAACACCGTTTGAAAAACCGTTTTAGTTCAGCCTACTCAAACGGTCTCTGTCGCTAAGGTCTTGATCTATATGGTGGGCGCACCAGGGCTCGAACCTGGGACCCGCTGATTAAGAGTCAGCTGTCCTGAACAGCGGGTGTTTACGTGACAGCCCAACGCCTAAAGCAACTGCTTGCTATCTCGTACCGAGATCACGCACGAGCGTGCAGCCAGTATGGCTTGGAAACTTTAGCACCATTTGCTGACGGTTTCGCAGTAATCGCTAGACCGTCCGGCCGATCCTCACCGCTCTTGTCCTTGAGTTCTAATACGCTCACTATTTGGGTCTCGACGGATATCGTCTTTGTCATTTCCGGATCGGCTGCGAGTTTGCATCGATTCCATAACGTTCGCTCGCGCAAAAAGATGTCCGTGCTCGAGGTGCTGGGAGATTCGCTCCCGTGCCACTCCAGCAAGCTTTTGTCGTGCACGCTCATTGTCCGGGAATGCGCGTTCTAAAGCTCTCTCAATGATCGCCATTTGCGATTGAGCTGTCACAAGGGCGGGATCACGCGCGGCCGTCTGCCGGTCGGCTGAGCGAAACGTCTCCGCTGTCACCCGCCAGCGGTTACGCAGCACCTGCCGTCGCTCGACATGCGCCTGCCCGTTGGCGGCGTCAATCACCTTGATTGTCTTTGTGACCTGTTCGACGCCGTCCCTCCGCACCTGAACGCGATCGCCGGGCTTCGCGTCGCTGTCGGCGGTCGCCTTTTCGAGACCGACGCCCCACACCTGATGCCGACGGCCGCTGTCGAGCTCGATCGCCACGTAGGCGGTTTTCTCGGCATCGTTTTGATTGCGATACGGTGCCTGGCCAACCTCGATCAAGCGTCCCGAGACACCTTTGTCGTAGTCAAGTCTCTCTGCGCGCCCATCTTTGTCAGAAACCGGACTAGGCCCTGTCTCCAGACTTCGCGGTTGCGTTCGTTTCCAGACGTCTTGCCGGTCGGCGAGCGTCTGCCTGTCGAGTTCGGTCGGCTGATAGCCCCGCACCTGCATGCCGCGTGCGCTGGCCTCGAGCCACGCCTCACGACGGAATTCCACGGAGCCACGGACCTCGAGAGACGTCCATTGCCGATGTTGCGCCACGCTGACCATGTCGCGGATCACCTCGGCCGCCGCGTGGCGCGTGACCAGGCGGTCGTCGGCGACCTTGAACGCGAGATACTCGCCCTTATCGTCGGCATAAAGCCGGGCACCGCCGTTTGCCCCTTCTTTGCCGGGCTCGTTGACCGCAACGTAATATTTGCGGCGGATGCGATCGGGTAGCGCATTGTCACCCATCGCCGCGGAGGATGCATTTTCGGCCGATGCTGACTTCGCTGCGGATTCCTTGGCTGTGTTATCCGTGCCAGGATCGTGCCCTGTCCGCTCTCGCCGTTTGAAGCTGAAGTCCTGGCTGTTCTCACGCGTGTTGTTCATGTTGCCGTCCATTATGCTTCCGGCTTGCCCGTCGCGCCGGCGGGATGGCCTGAGCGTCGATGTAATTCAGGGTCCAGGCTTTCATGTCGTCCTCGGACAACCCTTCAAGGTCGACGTCCACGTCTCCGAAATCGAAACTAGCGTTGGCGGGAATTGTGGACGGGTCAGCCACCTCCTCATCCGTCATCGGCCGGGCCCGGAACACCGCCCGCAACTCGGCGACCTCAGAGCGAAGCACCTTGATCTCTGCATCGAGGAGCGCGTTTGAACGTCCTTTGGGCAATTCCGGGGCCGGCACCGGCAGCAATCGCTTCAGGAACGCCTTGTCTTCGTAGTATACGATCTTGTCGGCGATAACGGGCGGAATGCCGGTACCCAGAACGAACGCTTTGGATTTGGGAAGAAGCTTCAGCTCCTGCGGCAGCATGAGGGCCCGACGATGCTCGGAGACCGTCTCGCTGGTCGAACGCATCGCCAGCCCTTTCGGTCCGCTGCGACTGCGCGCTTTCACGGTGTCGTACCCGATGCGTTCCGAAAGTTCATTGGCGACGTCCTGTTCCTTTGGGGCGAACACCACCTCGACAGCATGGTTGGTCATGAAGTTGCGGGCCGCGTCGGTCCCGTAAATCGCGCGTAACTGCGCCGGGCTCTGGACCACGGTAAGCAGGCGGATGCCGTATCCGGCGATGAACGCGACGGATTTCGCGAGCACATTGACATTGCCCAAGGCGGGAAACTCATCAAGCAGCAGCAAAAGCTTGCGATTGAGTTTTGGGTTCTGTTCCGGCAGTTCGCGGGTGTTGAGATCGACGACTTGCTGGAAAAACAGATTGAGAAGTGGCGCCATGCGGTCGAGATTGTCAGGCGTGACCCCGAGATAGATCGACATCGGCCGTTGCCGCAGTTGCCGCAAATCGAAATCATTGGCCGAAGTTGCGGCATCGATCCTGGGGTTGAGCCACAAACCCAGGCGCGCCGTCACGGTCTTGCGCACCGAGTTCATGGTGTTCTCGGAAGCGGCAAGGAAATCATTCAGTGCCGTGATGCAATGCCGGGAAGGAGGTGACGGACCTGACTTTCGCGCCGCGATGAGTTTATCGAAATGCGCCTTTAGGTCGGGGGCAGCGGACAGCTGGTGCAGGATCTCGCCGATCGTCAGGGGAAGGCCTGGAGTTTCCGCGACATAGCCTCCAACAGCGACAAAGGCCGAGCGGGCGGCCTCGAACCAGAACGGGTCGCCGCGGCTCTCCGCCGGAAACAGCATGACGGCAATGCGTTGCAGATCATCATAAAGATCCGCAGGATCGCTGCGCACGTAACCGAGCGGATTGTAGCGCGCGGTGCGTCCGTTCGCCTCAAGCGGGTCGAACAGATGGACCTCCTGAGCATGGGCCGCCCGAAACCCTGCAGAGCGATCCCAGTTCTCTTTCTTGACGTCGAGAACAACCGCCGAATCTGGCCAGTTCAGCAAATTGGGAATGACATAGCCGACGCCCTTGCCTGCCCGGGTCGGGGCATAGACGAGGACGTGTTCGGAACCTCCGAAACACAGTAGCGCACCGTCCTTGCGGCCGAGCAGGATGCCTTCAGTGGAACGCAAGCCCGCGGCCTTGATCTCCCGCTCTGAGGCAAAGCGCGCGCTGCCGTGAAGAGGCAGAGGACGGTGACGGAGCACAGCACCCAGCATTCCGAACACCACAACGACACCGGCAAGCGTCGCCAGCGTCAGCCACCGGTCGAAACGTGGGTCGGCGCCGTAACGCGGCCAGCCTGTGACGATCTCCGACCAGTGCAAGCCACCGTCGTGAAGCCGCAGCCCGAGCAGCAGAACATTCGAGGCGACCAGCAGAAACAGCGCGCAGGCCGCGAGAGCCAGCGCGATGCCCCGCGCCGCCTTAGCTGATGCGGTCGCGCTTGCGAACGGGGTCATAGTAAATCTCCGAGATGCGGTAGCGGCCGTCCCGCTTCTGCATCTGGATGACGACGTCCACGAGAAGCAGCAGCAGCGAGCGAATGTCGTCGCGATGAAGGTCGCGGCCTTCCGCGCTTTCCTTGACCAACAACGTCAGCTGCTCGAAGGCGAGCCGCGCGCTGTCGGCATGAACCGTTGTGATCGATCCTGGATGGCCTGAGTTGACATTTCTCAGATAGAAGAACGCCGTCCCGTCGCGTAGCTCCTGCAGCAGGATTCGATCCGGCCGCATCCGCAGGCAGGACTCCAGAAGTTCGCGCGGTCCAATTTTGGCAACGCCCTGCCCGTCGCGTAGAGTAGCCGCACGCAATTCTGATGCGGGATGACAAGCTCGGCGGTGTCCTCAATGGTGATGAGCCGCTCTTGTGCGGGGATCGCCGCGATCAACGCCTTAGATAGCGTCGTCTTTCCCGAACCGGTCGCCCCGGAAATGATGACGTTGCGGCGAGTTGAGACGGCAAGCTGGAGGAAGTCGCGCCAGGCGCCGGCATCTTTCAGCGCCAAAAGCCGATGCTCGTCGGCCGTGAGATCGTCATTGGCGACACGGACCTCATCGAACAGTTTTGTCCGCTCAAAGGCGTCCAGTGTCAGCGTCAAAGCCGACGGCTTGCGGATTGTGAGACTGACCGTGCCGGCTGGCACAGCCGGCGGGACGACGATTTGGCAGCGCTCCTCGCCGATCAGGGTGGTCGACACCACTGGATGCTCCGGACCGATGTCCTGACGGGTATGGCCGGCGGCCGCGGTCGCGAGATTTGAAAGATAGGCGTGTGTCAGAGTTGGCGCTTCGTGCCGGGTCCAGCCGCCAGGACCTTCCACGAAAATCTCGCCGGGGCGGTTGACGACGATTTCCGTCAGGGAGTTGTCTGCCAGAAATGGAGCCAGCGGCTCCAGATAGCGCGCCAGCACGAGCCAGCTGCCATCGCGTTCGACGGAGTGTACCGCGCTCACTTTGTCACCACGGCCGGGGCGGCGAGGCCCCCGGGGATGGTGCGGTCCAATATCTGCGTGCGGGTCTCGACCCGCCGCAGTTGATAGACCGAGGAGAAATCGACGTCGCGGGCGACAAAGATATTGACCAATTCGCCCTGATTCTTGTTGAGCGTCGGCGGAATGTTGATCGACTGCTCGACAGCGATACCGGCGGCGGTGTTGGTGGCGCCGGTGGTGTTGTTAATTTGGATGGAGCTGTCCTGCAGCTGCTGACGTCCGATCGAGGAGGCATCGCTAACGATCGACAGCAACAGCGCCGAGCCGAACCGTTCGAAGAAGTAGGTGTCGATGTCGCCGTCAAAACCGGCGCGGCCCAGAGCATCGGTGGCCGGCGAGGCCAGTGCCGCAATGACGCCGGTCGGTGTCTTGGCGCGGGTCCACAGCACGAACAGGCGTTTTGAACCGCGCCGAACATTGCCGCGATATTCGCCGACCACTTGTGTACCCTTTTCCATCAGCACCACGTTGCCGGAATCCGACATCACGTCCCGCACGACGACGCAGGAGACGAAGCCGGCCACGTCGGAGGACATTGCGGTTTCCAGCACGCACGGGATCGAGGTGCCCTGGGTAATGAGCAGGTTGCGGTTGGGAAGCCGCGCTGCGCGCACGCCCTCGATCGGGGTCGGCTTCAGCTTGTCGGCGAGGTCGTTGCGCGGCTCGCCCCGGCCAAATCCATAGGAATCGGTGACGACACTTCCGGTCACGCTGTCGTGGGCAGCACGCCCCGCAGAGATCGGCCGATTATAGGCCAGCACCGGCGCGCGCCGGGCACTTTCCAGAAGCTGGTCGGAAGCGAGCGCGGGGGCGGCTGGCGTGGCTGCGACCGGCGCGGCTCCAACTGAGGCCGTCGTGATCGGTGCGGGAGGTAGCTCCGGGATGGGCTCGAACGCCGCCGCCTGGCGGATCACCAGCTTGCGGGCGGAATCGCTGACGGGCTTATCACCTTTCCAGGTGCCCCAAATGATCAGAGCGGCAAATGCGGTGAGTGCCAGCGCGCCGAAGCCGCGTTTGAGCATTGCCGCTCGACCATTGTCCCCTCCTCCCACGGGCGTAATGCCACGGTCGCCGGCGATCGTCTCATCGTGATGTTCGGTCATGTCGCCGCTCGCCTATCGTGGCCTTGGGGTTGCTGGTGATTTCTTCGCCCGCCGCTCGATCGACGGGCTTGTTGTATTGGTGCCTGGGTTAATCCCCACGGGATCGAAGGCCTCGTTGAAAATGCAGAGTACGTTGTCGCCTTTGCGCAGCCGAAACTCGCGGGCTGTGGCATGAACGACCACGAGCTCGCCGCGGACATCCTTGGGCACCAGGCTTTCTGAGCCGTCCGAGTTGATCAGGTAGATCGCGGGGATTTCGCGGTTGCCCGCGAAGCGGAACGTGGTCTCCTTGCCGTCGTCGAATACGGCTTCGGGCTCGAGGTCGATCGAACCTTGCGCTGAAAAGCGCCAGTTGCGCGCGCCATAGGCATGATGCAGGTCAAAAGTCTGCTCGATCAGCGCGCCTTCCCGCTCGGCGCCGCGGGCGGCCGCCTCAGCGCGCCGGCGCTCGATCTCGTCGCCAGGATAGGCGAAGCGGACGACGAAGTAACTGTCCGCCAGTGTCGTCTCGGCGATCGATAATTCGAACTGATACGAGCGCTTCCGTCCGTCGGCGCGGGTGGTGACGACCTGCAGGTTGGTTGGTGGATGTTTTTCCCGCGGCTTGAGGAACAGGATCGAGCCTGCCGGTGCGACCTCCCATGCGATCGCGTCGCCGATCGCGACATGCGCGACCTCTTCATCATCGGCAAACAACACCTGGGTGGATGCCCGAATCACGCCATTGACCCGGACCACGTTGGCGGGATCGTAGGTCACCGTGCGCACCCGGGCATCATGTTGACCCGGTGAGGGCTGTTGCAGCGCCAGAGCCGGCCCGGCAAATCCCAGGGCAAAGGTCATCAAGAGAGCGAAGGATTTCATGGCACGACCTCCGGATCGGCGCGATATTCCGAGACCAGAAAGCCGAGCGGATTGATGAGACGGTCGGCGGAGGACATTGGCGCGTTGGCATAGGAAAACGTCAGGGTGGAGACCCAGTGGGTGATGCGGGTTTCCTCGCCCTTGCGGCTCTCCTTCATGAAACGCACCGAGGCGACATTGTCGGCCAGGAGCGAGATCGCCTTGATCCGCACCGTTGCGACCCCGAAACGGCCTTGAACAACTTGCGGGCTTTCGGGATTGGAACCGCGATACCAGGCTGCGAAACGGGCCTGTTCGCCTTGCCCTGAGAGGAGCGAAATGGTGCGGAAGTTGGTTTCGGCCTCTGGGTAGCTATAGCCCTCTCGCGCCCGAACGTAACGCCCGAGGAAATACTTGGTGACGGCCTCGTCATAGCGCGCCGGCGTTGAACCGAGGGCGGAGACGGTCTCCACAATGCCAGTGGCATTGTCGACCCGGATCACGAACGGCTCGACCGTCTTCAGCGGCGAGAGCGCTGCGACGGCACTGAGCGAGGCGACCGCCAACACGCTGGCGCCCCCGGCAATCACCCATGCCGTTCGCCGCGAGCGATGGGCCGAGAGCAACAAATCCTGTTCCCATCGACGCGCATTGTCGAAATAGGCCTTCAGGTCATCGTGACCGACCATCTCACGCCTCCTTGCCGCAGGAGCGGTAAGAGGCTGCAATGTCGGCCGGGTGGCCCGATGCAGCCAGTTGCGTGGTGGGCGCTGCCGGGCTGGTCTCGCCTTTGCGGATGACTGGTGCCGGCGCGGATGGTGGAGGTGGCGGCTCCGGTGTCGCCAATGGCGCGCCGGTTTCCCAATCCCATAACGAACGATTGAGCGGTCGGCGAGCTAGCCCGTCACATGACGGCGGTGCTTTTGACCAGATCGCGCAGCCGCCAAGCTGCCATGCGATGACGCAGATGATGAATAGTCGACGCCACATCGTTCTGATGCCCCTGTGTTTCTCTGTCGCCTGATGCCGGCGATCAATTGTTTAGGCCGCCGTAGTCCCCGGCGATTGAGTGCGCCGCATACTGCCGCCCTGGCGGCTGCCTCTTACGGCCGCGAGACCGCGGCTGGCTGACCAGCGCGCGCCGGCAAAAGCGCCGCTCGCTGCCGCCGTGGCATTGGCGATCATTGGGCTTGTGACCAGCCGGCTTGCGAGCGAAGCTCCACCCCCGGCGAGACCGCCTGCGATGACCGGCAGTTGAAGCGCGATGTATCCGGACAGACCGAGCACCGCGCTGATGGCGACCGCAGCTACCACCATCTCGCCGGCCGTACCGGCGTTTGCAGCGAACCTGTCGATGAAGCCGCTGACGGTGGTCAACATCAGCCCGACCAGAGCGACCACCAGCACCAGCAGGATCACGAAATTCGCGACCTGCCGAAGCCAAGCCTCCGTAAATGGGCGCGTGGCCTCAAATAGTCCAAGCGCAATGAAGAGCGGCCCAAGTGCGATCACGACGCCCAGACCAACTTTGGCATAGAGCAGGATGGCAAACTGCAAGAAGGAGCCAACCGCCACAAAGACCAGGAGAATGGCGGCAATCAGCGCTGGCGCGATGTTCGTCAGTCCGGCCTGTTTGTAGATCCTATTAGCGACGTCAATTCCTTTGGTCAGAAGCTGATCAAACGGAACTCCGGAATTGGTGTTGAGTCCGGCACCCGCCAATGCATTGCCAATCTCCTTCGGCAACGAATCGAAAAACAGCCCCGTGACGTATTGCTGAAACGCGCTTGAGTTGGTCGCTAGCAGCACCACGACTACGATCCGCATTGCCCGCCAGGCAAACTCCATGATTGGCTCGGAGATTGCGCCCCGCATCACCGCAAAGCCGTAGAGGATGACATAGAGCATCACGGCCGTGCGGAGAGGACCATCAATGTAGGAGGCAAGATTCGATACCGAGGTCGACACGAATGTCGTGATCGGCTGCTCGAACTCCTTCAGAAAGCTGTCAAAGACGTTTATGGCCATCGCGGCGATCCTTACTTCATGGCGTCTTCCATCTCTTGGACGGTAATCTTGTTGCGAGCCTCGTTCGCATTGATACAGTTCGGCGTCTTTGCGAACTCCCCGGGATTGTCGCCGCACGTATTGAGAGCCGCCGCAAGCTCGTCCCGATGGTCGAGATACCAGCCGACCGTATTTATGCGCTGACTCTTGTCGACCTCGTTGCAGCCCGTAAGAACAGCGGCGAAAGAGAGTGCAACTATGGACGTGTTCAATTTCATTTCAGGGCCGCCTTCATTTCATCAACCAGTTGTTCTTGCTTCTCGCGTTCCCGCTGGCCATCCATGTCGGTGCGGGCCTGCTGGATCATCGCAAGACCCTGCATCCGGAGCACATCGTTCTGCAGCAGCGCCTGTTCGGCCTGCAGCCGCGCCGAAAGATCGAGAGTCTCCTTGACGTCGCTCGCGGAGCTGATGCGCATCCTCAATTCTTCGAGTGCATCGATACGCTGCGAGGCAGTGTCGTAGACCGCCTGGCCCATGGAGTGCTTGGCGCCGGTCTGCCGCGCGATCCGGTCGAGTTCGCTCTGGTAATACGAATTGCCACTGTTGCCGCCATACGCGCGGTTCTGCGAAAGATAATGGTTCATCGCGTCGGCGAAGTTGCCGCCACCCTGCCCCGCAACGAGACGTTCGATGTCAGAGAATTGTTGGGGCAGGACTTTCCGGAACTGCGGCGTGTTTAGAAGCGCGCCGATGTCGTTGGCGTTGGTCCGCTTGTTGAAACTGTCATAGAGCTGCTTGGCCTGGTTCAATTGATCCTGCGCCACCCTGAGCTGGGACGTCAGGGTATCGACCTGCTTCTTCAGCTCCGTTAATTGCTCGAATTGCCGCGCGTAGACGCTGGGATCGAACACAATCTCCGCTCCCGCAGGTGATGCCATCGGGAGGATCAGGAGTGGGACGAACGTGAGAATCGTCGGGATACGTTGAACCGTCATCGGATTGTCCTCCGCTCCGCGTGAAATATCGGCAGCCACTGGGCCGGATCGTCGCCGACCTCTGCCCGAACGCGGTCGAGCAGTTCGACCGTTTCCGTGCGTCCCGACAAGACGGCGAGCGCGTCGTCGAAACCGACCAGGTCGAGTTCCGCCACCACCGAATTGTGGCCTTGTTTGACCAGGAAACGTCGGCTTTCGGGCGCGAGCTCCTCCTTGATCAGACGGAATTCAGAGTCGGTCAGATGGAAGCCGTCGACATAGTCCGAGCGCGTTCCCCGCGTGTTCGGCAGGAAGATTTGCGTCGGGCATTGCTCGACGATGGTGTGTGCGATCGGAGAGGCCAGCGCGTCGCGCGGCGACTGCGTGCCGAACACCATGACGCCGTTCTGTTTGCGGATGGTTTTCAGCTTGTTGTTGGCGAGATCACGAAATGCCTCGTCACCAAGCGCCTTCCAGAATTCGTCGATGTCGATGATCAGGCGCCGGCCGTCGATCAGGCGCTCCACACGATGGAACAGATACATCATGAGCGGCGTGCGAACGGTGGGATGATCCAGCAGATCGGTCATGTCGAAGCCGATGAACCGGGCCTCTAACCCGATGGCATCCTGCTCGCCATCCAGTACCCAGCCGTAGGGAGCGCCCCGGCACCATCGCTCCAGCCGTGCGCCGATCCCTTCGCGATCCTGTTGGCCGAGAAAGGCCCGCAGCGCCCCGAACGAGCGCTCCGCCTGCCGAAGTTGGGCGAGGGCCCGCAATCCGGAGTCGATCCGCTCCTCCTCGGTCACGGTCAGCGGGCGGTTTTCTGGCGTGACAAGCTTCCGGACAAGTTCACCCAGGAAGGAAAGATTGTTTGGTGTCAGCTCCAGCGCCTTGAGGGGCGCGCAGCCGGTTGGGACACCATTGCGGAGTGTCAGATAGGTGCCGCCGGCGGCGCGGACGAAAATCTCGGCGCCGCGGTCCTTGTCGAAGAAGACGTAAGTGGCACCGAGCCGCTCGGCCTGCGACAGCAGAAAGTTCTGCACGACGGTTTTGCCGGACCCCGAGGGGCCACAGATGAAGGTATTGCCGAGGTCGCCGTGATGAAAGGAGAAGTAGAACGGCGAGCCGGATGCGGTCTTGAGCATCGCAACCGCTGGTCCCCAATGGTTGCCGGCTGGCTGTCCTGTGGGATAGGTGTGGAACGGGGAGAATGCTGCGAAATTGCGCGAGCTGATCGCCCCAGTTCTTGCCCGATACTTGAACAGCCCGGGGAGTTGCGCCCAATAAGCCGCTTCAAGTCCGAGATCTTCGCGCGCCACCACGGCACCCGCATCCGCCAGGGCGCGTCGCGCCACGCTCATGTGATCCTGCAGTTGCGAAGGCGTCTCGGCATAGATCAGTAGCGAAAGGTGATGATCTCCAAGCGCGAACCTGTTGGATTCGAGATCGTCGAGCGCGTCAGCGAGTTCGTCGATCTGCGAGGCCGCCGGATCCTGAGCCGAGACCAGTTGGTTCTGCTTACGCGTCAGGACCGTCTTGGCGTCGGCTTTGGACAAGAACGCGAAGGATTGCGTGAGGATAATCTCGAAAGGCGCCGAAAGCAGCGCGTTCAGCAGGCCGGGCCTGGTGGACGCCGGATATTCCTTGAGTCCAAACATGCCAGCGAAGCGCGATCCACCGGCGCCTCGGATTTCGATGGCTTCACGGCCGAAGATGACGCGGTTTGAATAGAGTGCAGGGCCTATCGGCCCCTGCGGCAATGGCATTGGCATCCACTCGCCGGAGGCGACGGCGTGGAGCGACTCCATCGGCTCTGAGAACGTGATGCCGTCGCGCTCAACCAATCCGAGGGCATGGGCGCCGTAACGTTCCAATGCTGCGACCATATCACGCCTGGCATCGTTGAGCCGCTTTAAGGCATCGCTGTCGACCTCGAGGGAGTGCGCCGCGCTCCGGCCCAGCCGCTTGAAGAACGCGGCCGCTGCGTCGGCGGTGACGCGTCCGGGATGCCAGACCAGCGTCAGATAGAGGTCATTGCGAAATAGAGCTGCCTTGCGAAGCCGGTCGCGATACTGGGCGTCAAGCGAGGCTGCAAATGGCGATCGGAATGTCCCGGCCGGATAGTCCGACGTGCGCCGGCGCACCAGATGAGTCCAGAGCGCCAGCCGCGGATCCGCAACATTGCGCAAGGTGAGATTCAGCTTGGCGTGAAGATCGTTGAGATCCGCCGTCTCGGCGGTCTCGAACGAGGTGCCGTCGACCCGGATCACCGTGACCAGGGCCCGGGTTGTGAGACTGATCACGGTATCTGTAACATGTCGGCCGAACGGGAGGTAGACTGCGGGCCCGATCTCCCGGGTTTTGAGTGCCGCGTTACGCATAGCCAAGGTCTCGTACTCGATATCGCCGAACGAGCTTAAGGGGCGTGCAGGACGATCCGCCCCAGAAGGAGGCGTTGCGCGTGCGTCCACGGGTTTCGATCCAGGCGAGCAGAATTCGGAACATGTTGGGGTCGTGGCGGCAGATGATGCGGCAAAGACCATGAATCGGAATCGCGACCAGACCGTAGGCGACGCTCCCGGCCACCAGGAACAGGATGCAGGAAAACATCACGTTGAGCGCCATGGCTTCCATGGTGACGCCGGCAATCATGGCCGGACGCGTGCAGGCGAGGAATAAGGTGTCCTCTGTGAGACGCGCGGCCGCGATCATCAACGACCTCCGGTCAAGGTCGAGACCACCTCGGAGGCGCCGAAGGTGATGGCGACACCGAGCACGACATAGGCGGCCTTGCGCAGGTCGAGATAGCCGAACATCCAGGCGATGCCGACGATGATGACTGCCAGTGTCGCCAGCAAGCGCGCGACGTTGCCAGTCAACATGTTGACGATGTTCTGCAGCACGCCCTCGATGTTCGCGGTCTGCGCGAGCGCAGGCTCGACCAAGGCAATGCTGAGAACGGTCGCCATGCACAGGAGTGCGGCGGATTTCTTAAGAGGAGAAGTCATGACACGGCTCCGATTGGCAGTGCAGCCGGATCTATCCGGACCGCGGTGTTGAGTTGAGACAAAAGAAAAGAGGTCCTCATCGTTCATAGACAAAGGCTGACCTGCCAACGCCCGAGCGGTAGACATCCCAGTTCGGACGCTCCCTGGCGGAGGGAGCAGGCGTGTTGATTGTCGGAATGTCGCCGTTGGAAGTGTCGACACCGGAAGAGGCCGTTGGTCGGTTACCGGAGTCGGGCGGTGTGCCGGGAGCTTTGGCCGCGAAGCTCGCGACAACGCTGGCAATTGCCTGGTCGCGGTCTGAGCTATTCATGTTGGCGGCCTGAAGTCGCACTTCAAATAACCTGCCAAGGCCCGCAATATGCTTGCAGGCGTCGAAGGTCGTGGTCGCCGTCAGCCCTGCCTGCTTTATTTCCGCGGCATCGAGTTGAGCGAGTCCAATCCGGACCGGCTGGCCGGTGGCGATGGCCTCCGTCGTGAGCTGGATCGCTTCGTCACGG
This sequence comes from Bradyrhizobium sp. LB8.2, assembly GCF_040548035.1. NCBI lineage: Bacteria > Pseudomonadati > Pseudomonadota > Alphaproteobacteria > Hyphomicrobiales > Nitrobacteraceae > Bradyrhizobium > Bradyrhizobium sp. LB8.2. Next base: position 250,283 of record NZ_JBEPQV010000006.1, read on the forward strand.
TCATTTGCTTGAATCGGAATCGGTTTCCGCCCCTGAATTGTGATGAGCAGCGGCTCGAACGAGCTCGCTTGCCGCACAATTGCCGCCAGAGGCCGCACGAGGTTCGGCGTCGGCGCGCACTGTTCGACCAGAGCCGAGAATGCAGCTGGATCCATTATTGATGACTTTGTTTCGGGAGTTGAAGACGCGGGACGTTATGCCGCGAGCGGAAGGCTTGACGGCGCGTCAATTGCACGCCCCGAAATCTTCCCGGCCGCTCGGATTGCGCCGAGAGCGTCATTGGTGATCGGCAACAATCCCGCCACGGCTTTGGTCGCCCCGATTTGACGCGGCTCGCCGAGGCGGTCGAGATGCCATCCGGCTCGGCGCAGGATGCGCTCCATGCGCAGATCAGTGACGGTCGCGATGGCCTGAAGGTCGAGCTGCTGGCTCCATTCAATCATTGCCGCAAAGAGCAGGTACGTTGCTTCCCGCAAGCCGTTCTCAGCTATCGCCGCGACGTTTTTGGTATCAACGCAAAAGCGCGAGCTTTCCCAGATCCTGGCTGCCTTCGGTGCCGCGTAGCCATCCAGCAACACCGGGAACGTATCCGCCAGCATGTTGCGTCCTATGGTGGGCAGCAGGCGAACGCAACCGATAACGTCGCTCTGCTCGAGCGCCAAGAGATAGGTCGGCTTGAATGTGTCGTACTGATCGATTTCCCGCCCGTGACAGAGACATCCCAGTCGAGTCGTTCCTTGAACACGCGTCCTCGCAGGCGATGCATTCCCATCGCCAGTTCAAAATCGCGCAAGAGCGCCGCACGCGTGCGCACAATGACCTTCATTCTTAACCTCCGGCTTACGAATCACAGCTTCGAGATCAAGAAAGCAGGCACGGACACAGCGTTGCGCTGTCAGTTCTGACAGGGCGTTTTGGAATTGTTCTTGCCGCAAAGCCGCCGCAACATCGCAATACACGGCCACACGCAACGCGCGAATCGAGCGCGTCGTTCGCTTTTGGGAACTCAGAACAGTGCAAAAAAGGGGCGCAATGAAAAATGTCAAAAGAGCATGCAATGAATTTGTCGATTGTCTTCACTCTGCCCATACGGAAGATGATTTTCGGCGTGTCGCGGAACGAACCGCGCATGCATTGGGTTTCCGCTGGTTCGCCTATTTTGGCCACCGCGCGAACGGCCCCAAATTGATCTCTTCCTATCCAAAGAGTTGGACAAGTCACTATTTTCGCGAAGGGTACGACAACATCGATCCCGTTCTTCAGGAACCGCGAAACACAAGCCGGATGCTCCTGTGGGATGGACGTGAGGCGCGAAGCGCAAAGTCGCCAAAAGAACGCCGACTATTTGACGATGCGCTCAGTTTCAAGATCAGGACCGGTCTGACTGGTCGCATTCCCGCAAGCCAAAACCAGTTCGCGGCCTTTACGCTCGCGGTGGACGACCGCAGCCTTGGGCTCGATCGTTTCATTGAGACCTCACAAGATATGTTGCAAACGGTGGGTCTCAACTTCCACGCCCACGTGAGTGCCAAGATCGGACGCGCGTCATCAGGTGGCGGGATGGGAAGCCCACTAACCCAGCGCGAGCGGCAGTGTCTCGCGTGGATCTCTGACGGCAAGACGATGCAGGACATTGCGGAGCTTCTTGACGTCACGCCGCGAGGCGTGAAGTTTCATCTGGACAATGCCAGGCGAAATCTTGCCGCACTAACCCTTCCACACGCTGTGGCCCTCGCGCTTCGGCAGGGATTGCTCCCATAATACGCAGAACGGCCGTATACGCAGAACGGTCGTCCAACTCGCCAAAAACTACGCAAGAGCGTTCCCGGTCGGTCACAAAGGTGGTGACCTCTTTCATAGCGTCATTGTTGGTCCGAGCCGAGAATGCTCAAGCCGTTGCCGTGTCGGCTGTACTGACCGCTAGGCCATTTCCGGAGCACCTACCGAGGGGCTGTTTCGGTAAGGCAGAGAATAATTGTCCCCGCATCTGCTCATTTGAGCTTTGGCGGATCGCTGGCGATGCCGTCAGGTGTGGGATGCCAGCATTGCACTGCCGTCCCTGAAGCAGCTACGGCGGCCTTCGTTTTCCGTCGCCGGCATTTTTCATATTGCAAGTGTGTATTGGGCCCTGCTTCCGATTGTCGCGTACATCCGGATCGCCTGCGATACCTTGCTACTGAACGCAACCGCGGTGCCGTCACCGGCGTCCGGCCGCGGCACAGCGGCGCTTAGACCGGATTGATCGGTGGGTGACGGCCTAGCACCGCCGCAACATTATCGAGTGCCGCAAAGCCCATCGCGTTCCGAGCGTCCACCGTAGCACTCGCCACGTGCGGCGATAGAAATACATTCGGCAGCTCGGCAAAGCGGGTGTCGAAGTCCGGCTCCTTGCGGTAGACGTCAAGGCCTGCTGCAAATAGATGGCCGGATTTAAGCGCATCGATCAAGGCATCTTCGTCAACCAGCGACCCGCGCGCCGCATTCACGAACACCGCGCCGCGGGGAAGAAGACTGAATGCCTGGCGCGTCATCAGCGTGCCTAGCCCTCCAGGTATGTGCAGAGTGAGTATGTCGCAGCGTGGCAACATGTCGTTGAGCTCAGCGACGAATTCAGCGCCCTGCTCAACGTCGGCGGACGCCGGCGCTCGATCATTGTAGAGAATACGCATATTGAAAGCTTGCGCGCGCCGGGCAACGGCCCGGCCGATGCGACCAAAGCCGACGATCCCAAGGGTTTGCCCATTTACCCGTTTTCCGAGCATGTCCGGCATGCCGAAAGATTTGCGCCAGCCAGCGCGCATGATCTGTTCGTATTCGGGGGCGCGCCGGCAGGCCGCAAGTATCAGCATGAACGCAAAATCTGCCGTGCATTCCGTGAGGGAGTCGGGCGCGTTTGTCACGACGATCCCGCGGGCGCGGGCCGCCTCCACGTCCATGTGATCGACGCCGGCACTCGGATTAGCAATGATGCGGACGCTATCAGGCAGGGCCGCTATGTCATTGGCCTGCAAGGCCGCCTTCTTTCCGGGTATGATGGCCTGGCTGCCCTGGGCGCGGGCTGCGGCAACAACGGATGTGGCGTCCATGTCGTGGTCGGTGACGATTGCATTGAATTCGCGGACGGCCCGGTCGGCCACGGCTTCGGGCACGCGCCGGGCAACAAGAAGTTTCGGCGCATCGGTTGTCAAAGTCATTCCGTTTTCCATTTCGCTGATTAGCCCGTGCATGGTGCGATTGCTCATAATTCTATCCGGTGCAAACGCCCCAGGAGCAGTGAATAGGAGAGCGCTCCGAGCAGGCTCATGATTCCGACGAAATTGAGCGCCCAGTAGAACGAACCCGAAAACTTCAGGATGTAGCCGATCACGAGCGGCGTCGTCACGCCGGCGACATTTGCCGCGAGGCTGGTGATCCCACTCGTCAAGCCGATGAACTGCTTCGGCGCAATCTCGGATACAGCCGTCCAGGACGACGACCCGACGCCCTGGGCAAAGAATGTCAAGGTAAGAATGGCGATGATCAACTCGTCAGACGTGACCGTGTTGACCAGCACGATCGAGGCACCGAGGAGAGTGCCGATGATCAGCGGCGCTTTTCGGGCGATCGACATGCTCGTGCCGCGGCGGATGAAGAAATCCGATACGGCTCCGGCTGCGAGGATGCCGGCCGTGGCGCCGAGAAACGGAATAGCCTGGAAAACGCCTACCTTGAGCATCGTCATCTGGCGCTCCTCGATCAGGAAGGTCATGAACCACGTCGAGAAGAAGACCAGCACCGTGTTGTTGCAATACTTCCCAAGACAGATCGCAATCACTTGCCTGTGCGACAAAAGCTTGAGCAGCGCTCGCCAATCGAATTCCGTGCGTTCTTTGTTGTCGATCAGTCCTCCACCGGCTTCGATCTGCTGGAGCTCCTCCGCGCTGACGCGCTTGCACGCGCATGGGTCCTGATAAATGAAGTACCAGGCTGTGCCGAGTAGGATTCCGGCAATCCCCGTTGTGAAGAACACTGAGCGCCATCCGAAGTCGAGGGCTATCCAAAGCAGCCCACCTGCGAACAGCGGCGTTCCGAGGTATTGGCCGGCCACATAGATGCTGGTCGCGAGGCCGCGCTCCCTCATCGGAAACCACATCGTGACTGCACGAGCATTGGCAGGGAAGGCGGGCGACTCAAGAGCACCAATCGCAAGGCGCGACCCAATTAGCATATTGAGGCCATTCGCAAATCCCTGAACCATCGTGGCCATCGACCACGCCACGAGAGCAACGGCATAGGTGATGCGCGATCCGAACAAATCCACGATATATCCGCCGGGCACCAGCGCGATCGCATAGGTCAGGCCGAAGGCGGCAAATATCTGCCCCATCTGCGCCTTATCCAGATTGAGCTCCTTGCTCAGGAACGGGGCCGCCACACCCAGATTGGTTCGGTCGACAAAATTGACCAGCGTTGCAAGCAGGATGAAGAAGAGCATCGTATATCGGACAGGAACTCGCCACGAGCGCGAACGCGAAGGCGCGGTACGGACATTCGTGACATTTAGCTGCATTTCCTTGTCCCTTTTGTTTTTTACTCAATTGTTTCACCACTCGCGAATTGGCCGCTCTTCAAGCCGCGTCCGCGACTTGAAGACCTCACCAGCATTCGATGCGCGCGCATGGTCCCGCGTTCGCCCGAACGAGGCGTCGCAGGCTCTGATTGTTGTTGGCCGCCAAAGAGACGGCAGGTGTCGTGGTTCTATCCGAGAGACACCGCAGGTGCTCGGTCGATGACGCTGTCGGCCGGGCTCGCATCTTCAGAATTCAAATTTGCGGCAGCTCGATCATCGTACTAGAAGGATGATCGGATCAACCTTGATAATGTGAATCAACTATGGGGAAATGGCTAACACGCGCGGAGGCCTTGCGAGAGCTCGGCGTGCGACTGCAAACGCTCTATGCGTATGCGAGCCGAGGACAGATCAGGGTTTCCAGCGATCCCAGCAATCCGAGACGAAGTCTTTATAGAATGGAGGACATCGCGAGCCTGGTCGCGAAGCGTAAACGTGGTCGACGACCGGAAGCTATTGCGGCAGGGACCATCTGGCTCGGAGAACCGATCATCACGACCGCTATTTCGACAATTCATCGCGGCCGCTTGTACTATCGTGGCCGCGACGCGGTCCAGTTATCGAGAACTGCGACGTTGGAGGAAGCCGCGGCGGTGTTGTGGGATTCTCCTGCGACACCACGGTTTGAAACCATCCGCCTTGGTTTGGCAGGACGCTCACGGCTGAGGGCCCGGGCCTTCAATGCCATTGCGGACGCCGCAGCGGGCGGTGCTCCAACGTTGGGCTTGGCGTCCAGCGTTTTGCGCGAAGAGGCCGCGACCCTGGTCGGGCGGTTGGTCACCGCGTTCGGCGCCAGTCAGGGCGACGATCCTGTGCACGTTCGCTTGGCGAAGGGATGGAAGTTGGAGCCCGCCGCCTTTGATCTTGTCAGGCGCGCTCTGGTTCTGTTGGCTGATCAGGAACTAACCAATTCGGTGTTTGCCGCGCGTGTCGCGGCCTCGACGGGAGCGTGCCTCGGCGCCTGCATGCTCGCCGGGTTGGCTGCAACCTCCGGTCCATTGCATGGTGGCGCGTCAATTCGGGTTCAGGGACTCTTGAAAGAGATCGATCGCACGAGTGCGGACGAGGTCATTCAACGTCATCTTGAATCGGGATGGCCGATCCCCGGTTTCGGGCATTACATGTACCCGGATGGAGACCCACGTGCGTCTTCGCTTCTCGGAGCATTTGAACCACGGGCAAGGCTGAAGCGAACGATTGCCAAGGTCAGCGCCAGTACAGGTCTGGCTCCCACGATCGATCTCGCGCTTGCCACGTTGGCCGATCGCTACAATTTTCCCGATGATGCGCCGTTCTCACTTTTTGTGATTGGCCGGAGCGTTGGCTGGCTTGCACATAGCATCGAGCAGGTGCTTGCAAATCCGGGCGCCATGATACGTCCGCGCGCACGATATGTGGGCACGCCATTGCAATGATTAACTAGCAAAATGCGCGCCGGCAGCAATTGACCACACGGTTGTCGGTACTGGTCAAGGATGCCCTCTGTCCAGGAATAAGGGGAAGTACCGCCGGGCGGCTCCTCCCTGCCGGTCGGTCACGCTCTACCCGCAAGCAAGCGCTTGCGACCGGAGTCGCGAAGCGTCTCCGCCCTTCGGGTGACGATCGTTGCCGCTTACTCTTTCTGCCTGATCCGCGTTTCGTCCGGAACAGGCCTGAAGCAGCACCGCGATGGGGTTCGGCGAGGCGAGGTCGTCCAAGCTACTACCCGTGCTTTATGTGAACATAGCACCGGAATGAAATCGAGATACGTCCCCACGTCCTCGGCAGTGCAGTTGCTGCGCCGAAACGAGTGCCTGAACACAGACTCATATCAGGGCTTATGCCAAAAGGGGATACGATGCACGAGGTGATCGAATGGACGATAGTGTTGCGAAGCAGCGTCCGCTTGGTACGGCGAACAGCTTTCATTGACACCGAACAAAAGGACCGCGTTCGTTTTCGCTGTCAACCCGAGTAGCAACGATCCTACGGACGAACGATGTGCACGGTGGTGCACCATGCTTCCGGTGAGGGACCAGCCCCGCTCTCGAATGGGCTTTCCTTGGTTCTGGTGCGGCCTTCCACGATCAACCCGCAAGGGGTTCGCTACGCAAGCGTGCGACCTCTTCGGCTTCGCCTCTCGAGGTGACCGCGGCCGCCCCCGAACACGTCGGCGCCTGTCGAGCGGGGATGGTCCCCGCCCCAAGACGGGAGCCTTCAGTGTCACACAATCTCACCCTCGCTCAGAACCATGCCTTCGATCTGGCCCGCACGCTCATGGTGCCCGTCATTCTTTTCCAGGTTGACGAAGAATTCGGTGTGATGGTCTCCAGCGAGTACGACGGCGATCAAGACGCCATCGTTCATGAGTACGACCCCTGGAGCCCGGTCCATTGAGCCGGGTGGCCGGCTGCCGCTGGCGCCATGCCGGCTGCAAGGGAGGCTTCGCCGCGCCTGACGATGCGACGACTGACCGTTGGTCAGCGCGCCCTTGCATTCGGCAGGCTTCGCGGCCGGTCGGGGATGTTCCGCATGGCGAGGAACAAGAGAGACCAACAGAAGAAGGGGCGGACCCGCCTGCGCGAGTCCGGTGCAAGCAAATGGACAAGAGAGAAATCGAAGAGCTGCGCCAAAAGGTTGGCTGCGCGGCCCTGCTGGAGAAAGACGGTTGGAAGGTCGACGTTAAGGAAAGCACCCGACGCGCGATCAAGTATCGCCGCGACAGCAATATCATCATCGTCATCCACGAAGGCCGCGGCTGGTTCGACCCGTTGTCGCCGGCGAAAGGGGACGTATTTTCGCTCGCCGAACATCTTGGTTCTGTCGGCTTCTCTGACGCATGCGACCGTGTTGCGGATACGGTTGGTTTCGTCCCGAGCCGACCTGTGTGGCAGCGTCCGGCAAGGCACAAGGCGCTTGGGTCAATTGCTGAGCGGTGGGCACATCGTGTCAAGCCGAGGCCGGGCTCGCCAGCCTGGCGCTATCTCACCGATCAACGCGGACTGCCGGCCGTCATCGTGAAGCACGCGGCCGCCTGCGATCGTTTGCGTGAGGGGCCAAAGGGCAGCATGTGGGCGGCACATAGCGATTCTGCTGGAGCGCTCATGGGCTGGGAGGAGCGTGGGCCGGCATGGCGCGGCTTCGCCAGTGACGGCGCCAAGGAGCTGTTTCGCTTCGGACCGACCAGGTCCGAGCGGATTTGCATCACTGAGGCGGCCATCGATGCCATGAGCCTTGCCGCGATCGAGATCCACCGCTCCGACACCCTCTATGTCAGCACCGGAGGCGGCTGGTCGCCGGCGACGGATCATGCCATCCGCAATCTGGCCACGCGCCCCAATGCCCGGCTTGTGGCGGCAACCGACAACAATCGGCAGGGTGACGTCTATGCCGATCGCATTCGTACCATCGCCGCGGAAGCAAGCGCGCAGTATGCGCGATCGCGACCGCGCGCCGGCGACTGGAATGAGGATCTGACGGGGCCGGCGAAGAGACTGGAGAACGGCTGAGCAAGTCGGCGGCGGAGCCCGCCTGACGCGCGGACCTCCCGGGTGGCGCGGTGTCAAGGTTCCCGCACGATCGCGATGGCGGGGTGGCTTGCACCAGAGCGATGCGACAGGGACGTCCGAATAAAGAGGGACAAAGAAGAGGGCAAACCGCTGCCGCATGACCGGCCAGCGCGTCAAGGGTGACGCTTCGCCCGCGTTCCGCGGCCCTTGACCCGCCGGACCTTCGATGCGGCCGGCGAGGAGGTGTGATGAAGGACTGAAGTGACGAAGAGGTCAGGCTGATCGCTCGCGCTTCTGTCCAGCCAGGCCGAATGGAGCCGCCACAATGCACACCTCTTCCACCATCCGCAAAGTCTTCGAAGGCGTCGCGACGCGCGCCGAGATGCACCGCATGTTCAATCGCCACCGCGGCAATCCGGCCATGGCCGAGGGGGAGGCACGCCAACTCTTTGCCGGCGAGTGGTTCGAGATCGCGGAGTCCGAGTATGATTATATGCTCGAACTCCTGCCGCCGCTATGGATGTCGTCGCCGGGCTCCGGTGCGCGGTCGCGCTCCTCGATCGCCTTGATGCGCTCGCCGAGCAGAGTCTGGTAGCGCTTGAATGCCGACGAGGGCTTTGCGGTCAGGATCTGACGCTTGCCGGTCGAGATCGCCGGCACCTTCACGTACTGGCGTAGGTCCTCCGGCATCACCACGTCCGCGAAGGAGCGGAACATGGCGATGAGCTCTGGCACGTTGACGAAGGTAGCGAAGCGCGTCACCGGCTTGTATTTGCCGGAGGGCTGCAGTTCGAGTTCGGTCGTGACATCGCCGAATGTACTCGCCCAGGCGTCGAACTCGTGCAGCCCGCGCTCGAAGAGCGCCGCGTAGCCGAGGTAACGCTGGACCGAGAACATCTCGCCGAGCGTGTTGGTGATCGGCGTGCCGGAGGCGAGCACGAGCGCGCGGCCCGGGTTCTTCGTCTCGATGAAGCGCGACTTGACGTAGAGGTCCCAGGCGCGCTGCGAACCGTTCGGGTCCAGTCCCGCGCGTGCGCCTGCTCGAAGGCACGGCGGTCCTTTTCGTAGGACTCGCCCGGCTTGAGGATCGCGCCGAAGATCGTTTCCCAGGCGTCCGGCCAACTGTCCTTGATCGTTCTCTCGGCGCAACGGCGTTCGAACGCAGTGAAGAGTTGCGGGAAGGTGAGCGGCTGTTTCAGCGGCATGTCGCGGAGCTCGCCTTGGCCCGTCGCGGCGAGATCGACTCTCTCACGCGCAAGCTCGATCGGCAGGAGACGGCGATCGCCGAGTTTCGGACGCGTCATCGCGTTTCCGCTGCGTGGCGGTGAGAGGCGAAGGACCCACCGATTGGAACGCGAGCGGCGCGCGCGAACACTTCATGTCGAGGCGGAGAGTTCAGCGGGTTTGGTCCAACCTCTCACGGTTTCGGCGGCGTGCTGACCCTTGGCCGTCACTCCCTCGGTTTGAGCTGCGGTCTGAACCGGCCGCGATCCGCTTCAAGGGCAAGTCGCGAGGCGATCGGCGGCCGCCGTCTCGCGATGGGGGCCGCGTTCTTCGCAGGCCTGAGGGCCCGCTCGCCCGCAACCCACCCACGCTCGCCTTGGCAGCCACCGCCCCCTGAAGCAGCCCGCTGAGGCCGGTTCTGGTCGACCGCACCCGAGGGAGCGACGGCCAAGGGCCCGATCGCTTCCCAAGGCGAAACCGAGAAAGGATCTCATCATGACCAAGACCGCCCGCTCTCCCCACTCCTCCGCCCGTGTCATCCCGCTTCGCCGCGGCACGACGCTCGAAATGGTCCGCCTCGTCTGCCCCGACTCCGCACAGACACTGCGCATCTCCGAGAGCTTCGGCCTTGCGGTCCTCGACAGCGACGGTATCCGCGACTTGCACGAGCGGCTCGTCATCGAGACCGCCGACGCACTCAAGGATGGCCTGAGTGAACGCGCCATGCAGATTCACCTGCAACGGATCGTCGGTGCTTATGTCGGGTCGGCCCACGGCGCCGGCCAGTTCTACACCCGGGCAGTCACTGAAGCGCGAGATGCGACCGCCAAGCTCGCCAACGACAGCCGCGATGAGGACCTCGATGGTCCGGTCGGCTTCGATAGCCAGGCACAGCGCAAGCGTGAATTCGCCGCCGACATGGGCGCGCAGGCTCACGCGCTTCGCATGGCCGCCGAAGGCGCCGTCGCCGCCTACGAACAGGTCGTCGGCGAGACCTGGAAGCCTTTCGAGCGTCCCGTCGACAACACGACCGACACCGTCGGCCGGAAAGCGGCCAAGGCGCAGATGTCGGCGTTCGACTGACCGTCGGCGCGGGGCCTCGGCCCCGCGCCTCTTCCACTACTGCCACCTGACGGGCCGGTCCACGAGACCGGCCCTTTTTCGTGTCGCCGCTGCAACAAAGGGAGCCGCCGCCCGTGCTGCTCGCCATCGTCGGCCCCTCCCGGTCCGTGGTCCTGCGCCGGACCCAATGTCCGCGCAACGGCTTCGCCGTCCTTCGCGCTGCTTCGGCCTTTCAGGTGCACGGACTTTGAGTTCGGCGGTGGCGGACCCCGTGAGGAGCCGCGATGGGCGCGGCCTTCCGAACGGAGAGGTTATTATAATGAGCAGGAACGGAGAAAAGTCGCGAGGCGACCTGTACGCCCGGATCACGGACCGCATTATCGCCGAGCTCGAACGCGGCGTGCGCCCCTGGGTTCAACCTTGGACCGCCGAAAATATGGCGGGCCGCATCACCCGACCGCTGCGACACAACGGCCAGCCCTATGCGGGCATCAACGTCTTGCTGCTTTGGTCAGAAGCCATCGCGCGCGGCTTCTGCTCGCCGATCTGGATGACGTTCAAGCAGGCCAGTGAACTTGGCGCGCATGTCCGTAAGGGTGAGACCGGCAGCACTGTGGTGTATGCGAGCCGCTTCACCAAGACGGAGACCGACGCTCACGGCGACGAAATCGAACGGGATATCCCCTTCCTCAAAGCTTATACCGTCTTCTGCGTCGATCAAATCGATGGCTTGCCCGCGCATTACTACGGTCGTCCGCCCGCCGTCGCATCAACGATCGAGCGCAACGCGCACGCCGACGCTTTTTTTGCCAACACCGGGGCGATCGTTCGGCACGGCGGCTCGATGGCGTTTTACGCGCCTTCGTCCGATCATATTCAGATGCCGCCGATCGAAAGTTTTCGCGACACGGGTTCCTATGTCGCCGTCAGAGCCCATGAGACCGTGCATTGGACCGCTCCCGCTCACCGCGTTAATCGCGATCTCAGCCGTTACGGCAAGGATCGGAGCGAACGCGCGCGCGAAGAGCTGATAGCCGAACTCGGGAGCTGCTTCCTCTGCGCGGATCTCGGGATCGTTCCCGAACTTGAACCGCGGCCGGATCATGCAAGCTACGTCAAGTCGTGGTTGGAGGTCTTGTCTAATGAGAAGCGCTTTATCTTCTCGGCTGCTGCGCAAGCGCAACGCGCCTCCGCCTATTTGCACGACCTGCAGCCGAAGGCAGCAGACGTCGAGGAAGCGGCATGATGAGCGCACAGCGTGATTGGGGCCGGCGCTTGCCGGCCCTTACTTATCCGGCGATCAGCGCCGAGACTGCTGCCCCTTGCTTGGCCGCTCGACGGCCAGCGCCCTCTGTTTCTCGTGCTGGATACCGCGACCTGACGGCGATCTTGCTTGCCTTCCTTCGAGGGTACGACTTCTGTCTTTGCACGGGTCGTCGCTTTGCCGCGCAAATCACGCTCGTGGTCTGCGGGTTTACTTTGCGGGCCGTGTGACTCTTGAGGGCCGAGCAGCGCGCCCGCCTTCCCGGTTCGTACCTCAACGCGCAAGCCTGGCGGTTTGCCAGATGTGTGCGATGAGCCGTGATCGGGTTCTTTCCTCGGTCAAGGTATTGATGATCGCAATTCGTGTTCCTCAGCCGTTTCTTCTGGCACGCCCACGTCGTCCTCGATTTGGCATGTCTGACCGTAGGGCGTCGTCGCTTAAGCGCCGCCTCGCTCTTACCTCCGCAACAGCCGGTTACGACTTTCTTCCCCTGGACTGCTGCGCGTCCATTCCTCGCGCAAAACAAGAAAGTCGCGCCCTGGCTGCCCTCTACTGCGTGCCGGCCCCTTAGGGGTGCGGGTCGACCGCCTCCGGTCTGTCGCCAGCCATCGAGGCCGCGAGGGGCGCGGCCCGGGAAACTGAAAAAAGGACACCACAATGGCGACCATCGGCACCTTCACCTCGACCGGCAACGGCTTCACCGGCAGTCGAGCTGGGCGCGGCCTGGCAGAAGACCGCCAAGGACACCGAACGCGATTACCTCTCGGTCAAGTTGGACGATCCGAGTTTCCCGGCTCCGATCTACGCCACCCTGATCGAGGTGGAAGGCCAGGACGGCCTCCAGCTCATCTGGTCCCGCCCCAGCCGGGACTGAGGGCCCGCGACAGCGGCCCCGCCAAAAGGCGGGGCCGTTTTGCCGTTGTGCTCCCCGGTCACGGGGCTGTGACGCCTCTGGCGCATGTCATTCAAATGCATTACATTAGCCGCGAATAAAGGAGGTCGCTATGGCTTCGAATGCCCTTGTCCAAACCCGAATCGATGCGGACGTAAAGGAAAAGGCTACCGCGGTTCTGGAAAACATGGGTCTCACGGTATCCGACGCCGTGCGGATCCTGCTGACACGCACGGCCAACGAAGGGATGCTTCCGCTGGAGCTCGTGAGCAACAGCCAAGCTTACGATAGCTGGTTTCGCGAGAAGGTGCTCCAAGCGCTGGCGGATACCCGGCCAAATCTCGATGATTCCGAGGTCGAAGCACATTTCGCGCAACGCCGCGCCGCTGCGCTTCGAAAAAGCGGCGGAGCATGAACGGTGAAACTCGTCTGGTCGCGCTTCGCGTTGTCCGATCGCGACGGCATTTTCAGCTACATCGAAGCCGAGAATCCCCGTGCGGCGGTTCATGTTGACGAACAGATTGCCGATGCCGCGCGGCGCCTGCTCGACTTTCCTGACAGTGGCCGCCCTGGGCGTGTCGCTGGCACGCGCGAGTTGATCATCCCGCGCACACCTTATGTCGCAGCTTATCTGGTCGACGGTGAAACCGTTCGCATCTTGCGCGTGCTTCATGGCGCGCAGATGTGGCCCGACGAACTTACCAATGACGATTGAGGCCGGCTCCGTATAGTAGAGTCCTGCGACCGGCGCTGGATCCCTTTTTGTGGCTACTCGGACTCCAAATGCTGCTGTTGATCAAGCGCGGCGTTAACTCAGGCTCGACACGGACTTTCAGCGCCGGCCTTAGGGCACTGTTGGTCCGGAATGCATGATCACTTGCAACGTCATGGGAAGCGCTGTCCTCCGTCGTGTCCCTTGTCCGTTTCTTCTGGCCCACCCACGTCGTCCTCGATTTGGCATGTCTGACCGAAGGGCGTCGTCGCTTAAGCGCCGCCTCGCTCTTACCCCCGCAACAGCCGGTTACGACTTTCTTCCCCTGGACCGCTGCGCGTCCATTCCTCGCGCAAGACAAGAAAGTCGTGCCCTGGCTGCCCTCTACTGCGTGCCGGCCCTTCGGGGTGCGGGTCGACCGCCTCCGGTCTGTCGCCAGCCATCGAGGCCGCGATGGGCGCGGCCCGGGAAACTGAAAAGGACACGACAATGGCGACCATCGGCACCTTCACCTCGACCGGCAACGGCTTCACCGGCACGGTTCGCACCCTCGCCCTCAATGCCAAGGCCAAGCTGGTTCGGGTCGAGAACCCCTCCGACAAAGGACTGTGTTTCGGCATGGAATAAGGACCCCGTTTTCGGGGTGATCGGCATCCAATCGGGACCCCGGGATAAGGGTCCACAGTGGCTTCCATCGAGTCATGGAAGCCGAGGTTGGGATGCTGGTGGTGGAGACGATTGGTAAGATCCGTCGCGCCTACTTTGTTGATGGTCGTCCGATCAAGGCGATCTGCCGAGAACTTGGCGTATCGCGGAAGGTGGTTCGCAAGGTCATTCGTTCTCAAGCGACGGAGTTCCGGTATGAGCGCGAGACGCAGCCGCTCCCGAAGATCGGTGCCTGGAGTGCCGAGCTTGACCGGTTGCTGGCAGGGAATGAGAGCAAGGCAGTACGGGAACGGCTGACGCTGATCCGGCTATTCGAAGAGCTTCGCGGCCTGGGTTATGCCGGCGGCTATGATGCGGTTCGTCGATACGCACGGCGGTGGAGCAAGGAACGCGGGCAATCGACCGCAGCCGCTTATGTCCCGCTGAGCTTTGCACCAGGCGAAGCGTACCAGTTCGACTGGAGCCACGAGGTCGTCCTGCTGAGCGGCACCACGGTGATGGTGAAGGCTGCTCATGTCCGGCTCTGTCACAGCCGCATGCTGTTCGTGCGGGCCTATCCGCGGGAGACGCAGGAGATGGTGTTCGACGCCCACGACCGGGCGTTCGCCCTGTTCAAAGGCACCTGCACCCGCGGCATCTACGACAACATGAAGACCGCCGTAGAGACGATCTTCGTCGGTAAAGGCCGTCTTTACAATCGCCGCTTCCTGCAGATGTGCAGCCACTATCTGGTCGATCCGGTCGCCTGTACGCCAGCGTCGGGCTGGGAGAAGGGGCAGGTCGAGAACCAGGTCGGGCTGGTCCGGGAACGCTTCTTCACGCCGCGGCTGCGGTTCAAAAACCTCGACGAGTTAAACGCCTGGCTGCTCGACAAATGCATCGCCTACGCCAAGGCTCATCGCCATCCGGAGCTGGCCGATCAGACGATCTGGGACGTGTTCGAAGCCGAACGCCCCAAACTCGTTCCCTATGCCGGCCGCTTCGACGGCTTCCATGCGGTGACGGCATCGGTCTCGAAGACCTGCCTGGTGCGCTTCGACAACAACAAGTACTCGGTCGCAGCCAGCGCAGTCGGACGACCGGTCGAGGTTCAAGCCTATGCCGATCGCATCGTGATCCGTCAGGATGGACGTATCGTTGCCGAGCACCCGCGATCCTTTGGCCGCGGCGATACCGTCTACGACCCCTGGCATTATGTGCCGGTGCTCGCCCGCAAACCCGGCGCCTTACGCAACGGTGCTCCCTTCAAGGACTGGGTGCTGCCGGCCGCGATCGAGCGGATCCGGCGCAAGCTTGCCAGCACCGACGATGGCAATCGGCAGATGGTCGACATCCTCAACGCGGTGCTGACTGACGGTCTCCCCGCGGTGGAAGCGGCCTGTGCCGAAGCGCTCAGTCACAGCGTCCATTCCGCCGATGTCGTTCTCAATATCCTGGCCCGTCAACGTGAACTCGCCCCACCGGCCAACATCATGACGCCGGCCGCACTGACGCTCCGTCATGCACCGATCGCCGATTGTGCTCGCTACGACAACCTCCGGAGGACCATCTGATGGAACGAACCCAAATCTTCGATCTTATGGGCGAACTCAAGCTCTACGGCATGAAGGCCGCCTTCGACGAGATCATGGCAACTGCCGTCAAGCGCCAGCACGAACCTCAGCGCATTGTCGGCGACCTGCTCAACGCCGAGATCAACGAGAAGCAAGCCAGGTCGATCAAATACCAGCTCACCATTGCCAAGCTGCCGCTCGCCAAGGACATCGCCGACTTCCAGTTCGACGGCACGCCGATCAATCAGACTCTCGTCAATGATCTCGCTGGCGGCGGCTTCATCGCCCAACAACGCAACGTCGTGCTGGTTGGCGGCACCGGTACAGGCAAAACACACCTCGCCATTGCCATCGCCAGAAGTTGCATCCGCGATGGCGCCAGAGGACGCTTCTACAACGTCGTCGACCTCGTCAACCGGCTCGAGACCGAGACCCGCAACGGTCGGCAGGGACGGCTCGCCGAGCATCTGACCCGCATGGACTTCATCGTTCTCGACGAGCTGGGCTATCTGCCGTTCGCGCAATCCGGCGGTCAGCTCCTGTTCCATCTCATCAGCCGGCTCTACGAGCGCACCTCCATCATTGTCACCACCAATCTTGCGTTCGGCGAATGGCCGAGCGTGTTCGGCGATGCCAAAATGACCACCGCGCTACTCGACCGATTGACCCATCACTGCGACATCGTCGAAACCGGCAACGACAGCTGGCGATTCAAAAGCCGCGACGATGTTCAAACAACCCGCGCTCGCGCCGTCTCCGCAACCCCGACCAGCTCCGACGACCCGAGCGCTACCAGCAGAGCACGCCGATCAAAGGGGTCCCTTTTGGATGCCGATAGGGGCGCATTGCCTCATCAAGAATGTTACTGGACAACTTCTCGCCGATGACTGCAGCGGCGCCACCAAATTGCTTCGGTGGCCTCTATGGCGGGAAAGATCAGCATGGGCGCGCGGCGCGAGGTGTTGTCGGCGGTGACGGAGCGTTACCGGTCGGCCAAACGGGCGGAGAAGGGGCGGATCCTCGACGAGCTGTGCGCGACGACGGGTTGGCATCGCAAGCATGCGGTGCGCGCACTCCGGCGACGCGCACCGGTTGGGCCCGGCGCGGTCGAGGCAGCTCGAGAGCGCAAGCGTGGATATGGTGCGACGATCAAGGACGCGATGACCGCGCTGTGGGAGGCGTCGGATCGGGTGTGCGGCAAGCGGCTCAAGGTGATGATCTCGACCTTGCTGCCGGCGCTCGAGCAACATGGTCGATTGCAGCTTGGCCAAGCGGACCGTGATCGTGTTCTGGCCATCAGCGCCGCGACCATCGATCGCCTGCTCGTCGATGTGAAGATCGC